>PKUY01000329.1 GCA_003131705.1 Acidobacteriota bacterium
CGAGGGTCTCATAATCCCTAGGCCGAGAGTTCGATTCTCTCCGCCGGCACCAACCTTTGTCGCAAAACTTTCTTACCAATATTTTTCAGGCCGCTAGGCCATCATATTTTCGACGGGAACTTGCGCCGCGGCCGTTTCCGGCTGCGGCAATATTCGCCGAGCGCGCAGCGTTCCGATCAGCAAAATAAGATTCGTTAGAAGAATCAGCGCGAAAGCGAGTGATGGGAGAAAAGCGAAATCAGTTCCCCGCGTTTCGACCACTTGCAGTCCCAACACCGCCGTAATCAAGCCGCGCGGAAAAAAGCAAACCATAATCTCCCGCTCGTGTGGCGAGAATCCACGCCACGCAAATCGCCCGAGCTGCACAACAATAAAACGGGCGAGAAAAAGCGCGCCGAGGCAGCCGAGCGCCAGCCACGCCAGCTTGCGAACCTCCGAAAACACAACGAGCGTTCCAAGTAACACAAAAAAGAAAGTGCGAATCAGGAACGCGAGCTCTCCGTGAAAGCTCAGCATCTGTTCGTGGTGATTTTCGGACTGCATGGGCATCTGGTAGAACCAGTCTATCTTCGCGTTCTTGTCATCCAGTTTTAGCCGTTTGCGAATCGCCGGAAAATTCGACAGCGTGAGCCCGAAAACAGGAATTGCGACGAGTTCGTTGCCCTGCAGGAAGTGCACCCCCGAATAGACAAGAAGCACCGCGCCGAAGGTGAGCACGTGCCAGAACCGTTCCTCAGACAAGACCGGAAGCAAGTAAGACCACAGCATGCCGGCGAGACTTCCGCATGCCGACGCGAGAACCAGACTCGAGATCAGCGCCCACGCAACACCTCGCGGTGACGCGTTTCCACCGGCAGCGAGATCCATGAGAGTGGAAACAGTGATAACAGCGAGACCATCGCTGAGCGATGCCTCCACGAGGAGCATCACTTTTGCTTCGCGGCGCAGATTCACCTGCTGAAGAACCGGAAGAATGATCGAACTGCTCGTGCATCCGAGAACCGCGCCCACGAGCAGCGAAGGAACCCAAGTGAAATGCATCACGTGGCGGAAGATCAAAGCAACAGCAGTCATGCTCACAACAAAGCTTGTAACCGAGAGCCAAAAGCCGCTGGCGAAATGGCTTACAAGCTCGCGGAGTTTTAAATCGAGGCCCGCTTCGAACAGGATAAGGATCAGCGCAAGCGAGCCGAAGCCATGCGCAGACCCGCGAAACTGCGTCGGATTCACCCAGTGAAGAACGGGGCCGATGATGACGCCGGTCGCCATCAGGATGATTACGTCGGGGACGCCGGTGAAGCGCACCAAACGGTTCGCGATAAAAGCCAAGAAGAGCAACCCGCCGAGTAGTGCGAATAGAAAATTCAGGTCCATCGCCGGGTAGCCTCCCAAACAGAACGGGCATCGCTGCCCGCACGACCTCGCAATCTACCTTCCGCCGCTGTTTGGCATCTTATCAAGGAGATGCGGGCTTTACTCCCGCTTCGGTTCAACGGGCGAATTTCAAAATTTCGTGGGTGCGGAGATTAAACTAGATAACTGCTCGAGAATACTGACAGGGCATGTCGTTCTTTTTCCCGTTCATTCTGCGTCAGGGCGTTCGTCCTGGTGACGAGCCCTCTCATCTCGGCGTGAACATGTCTTGACAGAATCGGCGAGGTCGTATTACCTAGCACACGTCAAACTTTTTCCGGGGATACCATATGATTGCAATTCGGTCGCTGTGTTTGGCAAGTTTACTTTTTGTTTTGCCAGGATTTACGAGCCAGCTGTTAGCTGCTCACCCGCAAGCGCCCCAAGCTCCGGCGCCGGACGCATCCAAGGAATCACCCGCAGCGAAACTCGGGCCCGAAGATATCGCCATGGGCAAGAAGTTGTTTGCGGGCAACTGCGCCGGCTGCCACGGATTTGCCGGTGGCGGACAGCTCGGGCCGAATCTCCACGGAATTGCAGAGAGAAATGGCAACGCGGGCGTTTTCGAAGTAATCCGAAACGGGCAGGGCGGGATGCCTCCCCAGATGTCGCTGAACGACCAAAGAGCCTGGCAGGTGGTCGCATTCGTTCGCACGCTCGGTGCCTCCACATCGACGGAGACCGCTAAGGGCGATCCGGTAAAAGGGAAAGCAGTTTACGACGCCAATGGCTGCGCGCTGTGCCATTCGATTGACGGACAGGGCGGCGGCGTGGGGCCTCAGTTGACGAGCATCGGAAAGTCTCGCGTGCCGTCATACTTCCACGATTTCCTGCTCGATCCCGGCAAGAATCCGCCTCCAGACATGATGCTGCCGGAGCGCGGATCGAATACAGGATACTTGCTGGTGAAAGTAGTTACGAAGGACGGAAAAGAGATGACCGGAATCCGCGTGAACGAGGACACGTTCACAATTGAATTGCGCGACATCGGCGGCCACTTCTACTCGTTCGACAAATCGAATTTGAAAACAATCGAAACCGAGCCGGGAAAAACCCTGATGCCGAGTTACAGCAATCTTTCCGCGACAGATCTCGACGATCTGGTCGCTTACCTTTCCAGTTTGAAGGGGGCCCGATGAGAACCGCCAAATATATTTTCGCTCTGCTTGCGCTGTGCTGCGCGGTTCCGAGCTTCGCGCAAGTTCCGTACGATCGCCTGAAAAACTCGAATTCCGAACCGCAGAACTGGCTGACCTACGGCGGCAACTACGCGTCGCAGCGTTTTTCCGGGCTGAACGAAATCACTCCGCAGAACGTTGCCAGCCTGCGCACGGCCTGGGTTTACCAGATGCGGGGCGGCGGAGTGATGGAATCATCCCCCATCATCGTGGACGGAATCATGTACGTGACGGAGCCGCCGAGCAACGTCACAGCTCTTGATGCGCGAACGGGAAAACCGCTCTGGCACTTTTCGCCCGTGGTTCCGAGGGACTTCGTTCCCATTGGACTGTTCCCTACCAACCGCGGAGTTGCGGTGCTCGACGATAAAGTCTATCTCGCAACGATCGACGATCATTTGATTGCGCTCGATGCGAAAAGCGGCGTGGTGCGCTGGAACTCCCTGATCGCCAATAAAGATGATGGATACGCGATCACGCAAGCTCCGCTGGCGATCAACGGAAAAATCGTGGTCGGCGTCGGCGGTGGTGAAGCAGGCGCTCACGGTTTTCTGAGCTGCTTCGACGCGAAAGACGGAACGCTGCTGTGGAAAACCTATACGGTGGCTCGCAGCGCGACCGATCCCGGCGCGGACACGTGGGCGGACGGGAGCTGGTCCAATGGCGGCGGCACGACGTGGAACACCGGCTCCTACGATCCGGATTCGAATACCGTCTATTGGGGCACGGGCAATCCCGCTCCCGACTGGAATGGCGAAGGCCGTATGGGCGACAACCTGTTCACGTGCTCGCTTCTCGCTCTCGACGCCGACACCGGAAAAATGAAGTGGTATTTCCAGTTTTCGCCCCACGAGACGCATGACTGGGATTCGTCGGAGCCGCCCATCCTGGTCGACGCGAAAATCGACGGGAAGCCGCGAAAGCTTGTGGTGTTGGCGAATCGAAACGCGTTCTATTACGTGCTCGATCGCACCACGGGGGAATTCTTGTCGGGCGTACCCTTCGCAAAGCAGACGTGGGCGAAAGGCCTCGATGCGAAAGGCCGTCCCATCAAGGAAGAAACCGCATTAATCGAACCCAGCGTGGAAGGAACTCTCGTTTTTCCCACTCTTACCGGAGCGATCAACTGGACGAGTCCCTGCTACAGCCCTCTGACGGGGCTTTTCTACGTCAACGCGCGTGATGGCGGCGCGTACTACATCAAAGGCGAAGCCAAGATGGCGCCCGGCAATTCGGTAGGAATCGTCGGTGGCGGAGGCGGAGGCGCACGCTGGGCCGGCGCTGATGACACGAGCACGTCGATTCGCGCCCTCGAAGCAACCACCGGAAAAAAGAAGTGGGAATACAAAATGGTGGGCGATTCCTGGACGGGCACGCTGGTGACCTCGGGCGGACTGGTATTTTCCGCGGATGCGGCCGGAAATTTCTTCGCGCTCAACGCCGACACGGGCGAACCGCTCTGGCATCTTCTGTTGGGATCGTCCGTGCGGTCGAATCCCGTCTCCTATGCCGTGGACGGCAAGCAATACATCGTCGATTCGGCGGGCAATGCGCTGTTCGTCTTCGGCTTGCCGTGAGTGGTGAGATCGCAGTCGAAGTTTGGAAGTAAGGACTAGAGGCAAAGGGTGGGGCTAGAGTCAAAAGTTGGGAGCGGGGCTCCCAACGGCATGGCTTTGCTATTTCCTACCTCACAGACCCGCGATCGGTGAAGCGATCGCGCTCAGCGAACACCGAGAGCCAGCAAGGAGCACAAATGAATCTGATTCGTCCGTTGTACACAGCCGCGTTGATTCTCGCCCTGGCGATGATGGGGCGGGCTCCTTCGGCGGCCGCCCAATTCGGTCCGCCGCCTGTGGCCCACGAACCGCATCCGAGGACGACGGCGGATACCATCGCACAGGGCAAACAGCAATTTGAAGGGACCTGCGCGAACTGCCACGGAATTGACGGCAGCGGCGCCACTGGCCCTAACCTCCACGAGGCCGCGAGGAGGCTGGGACCTGAAGGCCTCTTCCAGACCGTCCACAACGGAATTTCTGGTTCGGGGATGCCCGCGTTCGGACAGTTGAGCGATCAGAAAATCTGGCAGATCGTGGATTACGTCAGCTCCTTTGGACACTCGGCCGAAGAGTTGGTGAGCGGCGATCCCCAAAAGGGCAAGGCCGTCTATGAATCGTCCGGCTGCGCCACGTGCCACATAATTGACGGCAAGGGCGGAGACTCCGGGCCAGAACTGAGCAAAATCGGTCCTCTCCGCGGAGCAGATTTCCTGCGCAGCGTTCTACTCGACCCCGGCACCAACGTGCCGATCGATGCAGCTGGGCTCCAGGAACGATCTCAATATCCTGCGTACACGATGTACCGCGTCGTGATGAACGATGGAAAGGAACTAATGGGCATGAGGGTGAACGAAGACTCCTTCACCATTCAGCTGAAGGATGCCCAAGGCCGCCTCCATTCCGTCCAGATTCACAACGTGCAGAAGATCGAGCCTGTTCCTGGCAAGAGCTTTATGCCCAGCTATAAGGGCAAATTGACCAGCGATCAGCTGAACGATCTGGTGTCCTATCTTGCGGGCCTGGGAGGCGCACAGTGAAAACATCCAAGTATATTCTTTACGGTTTTGTCCTGCTGGGGCTGCTGCTCGGGAGCCGCGTGCGGTCCTGGGCACAGAATGTAACGTATGACGACATTTTGCACTCCTCCGACAGGCCTCAAGACTGGCTGACCTACGGCGGCAACTACGCATCGCAGCGTTTTTCCGAACTCAAGCAGATCAACAAGGAAAATGTGAAATCTTTGCAGCTGAAGTGGGTGTACCAACTCCGGCGGCAAGGCATTTTTGAATCGTCACCGATTGTTGCGGACGGCATGATGTATGTGACCGAGCCGCCGACCACGGTGACAGCTTTGGACGTTCGCACAGGGCGGCCCATATGGCGATGGACAGCAGACCTTCCGAAAAATCTGCTGACGATCGGCCTGTTTCCGACGAATCGAGGAGTGGCAATACTCGGCGACACCGTGTACGTAGCAACGATTGATGCGCACCTCGTGGCGCTCGACGCAAAGACGGGCGCCGTGCGGTGGAATGTGGAAGTGGGAAGCAACAAGCAAGCGGTGGCCATCACTCAGGCTCCGCTAGCCATCAATGGAAAAATTGTACTGGGTATGGGCGGCGGCGAGGGCGGCCTGCGCGGTTATATCGACGCCTACGACGCCAAGGACGGCAAGAGGCTCTGGAGACTCTATACGATTCCGACGACGGGCGAGCCCGGCGTCGAAACGTGGGCAGGCGACAGTTACAAATACGGCGGCGCGACGACGTGGAACACCGGAGCCTACGATCCCGAGCTGAATACTCTGTATTGGGGAACGGGCAATCCGGCGCCGGACTGGAATGGAGACGCGCGCACGGGAGACAACCTCTACTCGTGTTCCCTGCTGGCGATTGACGCCGATACCGGCAAGATGAAATGGTATTTCCAGTTCACGCCGCACGAAACGCACGATTGGGATGCGTCCGAACCGCCGATTCTGTTCGATGCCGTAATTAGCGGCAAAAAGCGGAAGATCGTAGCGCAAGCCAATCGCAACGCTTTTTACTACGTTCTCGATCGCGAGACGGGCGAATTCCTGGCGGGCGCCCCGTACGCAAAGCAGACGTGGGCAAAGGGACTCGATGCAAAAGGCCGTCCGATCGAGCTTTCGAATATCGACCCCAGCACTCAGGGAACATTGATCTATCCCAGCATCACGGGAAGCATCAATTGGACCAGCTCGTCGTACAGCCCGCGGACGGGGCTCGTCTACGTGGATACGCGCGAGCAGGGCGCGTACTACTTCAAGGGCCACCCGGAAATGGATCCGTACAATCCCTTGGACATCGGTGGCGGAGGCGGACAACGACTGGTTAACGGCGACGCGGCTTACAGCGCCGTCCGCGCACTGGAGAGCACGACCGGGAAAGTGAAATGGCAATTCAAGATGGTGGGGGATTCCTGGACAGGAACGCTCGCGACGGCGGGCGGCCTGGTGTTCTGCGCGGATAGCCAGGGAAATTTCTTAGCACTGGATGACGCGACGGGCAAGCCGGCGTGGAATATCCAGCTCGGGAATTCGCTGCGCGCCAATCCCATTACCTACGCGGTGGACGGAAAGCAATATGTGGAAGGTGCGGCTGGGAATTCAATATTCGTCTTCGGCTTACCCTAGAATTACCTCCCGTTGGCCGGATCGCATAGTGTCTCGCGGTCCGGCTAGCGGGCATACCGCAGGTTGTTACCGCGAGCTGTTCCTCGATATTCCTGAATCCATAGCGAGTGGGAATTATTTCGGTGAGCGATGAACGCAAGGCTCATTCCACTGGAATGAAAATGCCTCGGTGGCGCTTCCCTGCTAGTGGTCGGCCTTCTTGCGAGTGAGCTTGAGAATAATCTCAACGTCACGGCGGGAGTCGTACATCGATATGGTACGGGTCGAGGACGCCAGATCGGCATGCTCGGCGTGCACTTCGTAATCCGAATTTGGATCGAGGCCACTGAAGCGATAGCTACCCGCTTCGTCTGCGATATAGGTTTTCACGGCCTGGCTCTTGACGTTCAGCAGATAGACGACGCTCGAAGGGACAGGGGTCTCGGACTTGTCCAGCACGCTGCCATGAATTGTGCGGAGCTGCGCGTCGGCTTTTTTATCCTGCGCCATCGCCGGCACAGCGAAGGCNNTACCAGAGCAAGCTGGATGAGGCTGCGAATCTTCACAGGTCCCTACCCCTGTCCGCTGCAAATCGGCCGTCAGCGAACGGACAAATCCTGCAGCAGGCTTTGTCCGTGCCTTGCCGCAGACAGACATCTGATATTAGATGACACGGCGCAGATATAAGGATGTCCTGAGTACCCCGAAGCCGGATCACTCTTCATCTTCCTCGTCGTCAGCGCCCGGGTCATCGTCCGCGTCGTCAGCTACTTTCGGTTCCTTTTCTTCGTCGTCCTCGTCATCCTCATCGTCGTCTTCATCTTCTGAGATGGCGATGAGATGCACGGGATGAATTTGCGTCACTTCGAGTTCGACGTCGCACTCGGCGCAGCTTACGATCTCGCCTTCTTCGACTTCGTCCTCGTCCAAGTCGATATCAGCGTCGCATTCGGGGCACTTGGTCACGTCAATCATCCCTCCTGGGGCGAACTTTCACCGGACGGCGTATTATATAACGCCCGTGTCAAACTTTTTGGTGGAGGTTCGCGTAAAGGTGACTGAGCACCGCGAATATCCGGAACGCCCGCTGGTGGGAGTGGGAGGCGTGTTGATTTCAGGCGGCCGCACGCTATTGATTCGGCGAGGCGGTCCACCGCTCGAGGGTCAGTGGTCCATTCCGGGCGGGATACTCGAGATTGGCGAGACGCTGCTCGAAGGAGTGCGGCGTGAACTGCTCGAAGAAACCGGAATCGAAGTGCGCGTACTGGAGTTGATCGAAGTGTTCGAGCGAATCAATCTGGACGCTGCAGGCAAGATCCAATATCACTTCGTCGTTCTGGATTATCTCTGCGAGACGATCCGCGGCGAGGCGCGGGCCGGAAGCGATGTGATCGATGTGGCGTGGGCCGCGCCGTCGGAACTTGAAAAATATTCGCTGACGGAAACTGCGACGCGCGTGATCTTGAAAGGGTTTGAAATGGTGAGAGAACGCTCGGCCGGTGGAATCACCGCGAGTGAATCGGTTTAGAAATTCAACGTGAGTGAGCGACCGAGGATTAGCTGGCTACGGCGGAGGCTGGCAATCTGCCGAAGCGGCGCTCGCGTCCTAGAAAATCCTCGACGGCCGCGGCGAGATCGCCGGCTTCAAATTCCGGCCACATGCGAGGCATGAAGAGCAGTTCCGCGTTCGCGCATTCCCACAGCATGAAATCGCTGAGGCGCTGCTCGCCTCCCGTGCGAATCAGGAGATCGACGTCCGGCGCGGCCGCGCCACCGTGAGTGACTTGCCCGAGCCGCCGGGCGAATTCTTCGCTGGAAACTTCGAGGCTCGACACCATCCAGCAGGACGCGCGGAGAATGGCCTCTCGCGAAGAGTAGTCGAGCGCAATGCGCAAATCGAGCGCTCGGCCGCCAGCCGTAACTCGCTCGGCGGATTCAATGGCCTCAATGAGCGTGACCGGAATGCGATCGCGCCGGCCAATCACGCGCAGGCGCACACCTTTTGCAGCGTACTCGGCGGCCTCGGCGCGAAGATAACCTTCGAGCAAGCTGAGAAGCGAGGCCACTTCGCTCGCGGGGCGCTCCCAGTTGTGCGAGGAGAACGCGTAGAGCGTGAGCGTGCCGATCCCGAGACCGGGTGCAGCGCGAACGACTCGGCGAACAGCGCCGACACCGGCGTGATGTCCCTCCGAACGCGGGAGGCCGCGGGACGCAGCCCAGCGTCCATTGCCGTCGAGCAGGATGGCAACGTGAATTTTCAGCGCCCGAATCACTCTGGAGGTGCTGTTGCCCATAAAGTTTCGGACCTAAGAAACGGTCTCTACCCTTCCCGCGTAGCGTGAATTAAAGCTTCCATATGATCGAGATATTTCTCCAGGGCTCGACGACCGGCAGGCATCAGCCGGTACTCGGTCTTCGGCATGCGGCCCGAAAAAGATTTCGTACAACTGACGTAACCCGCATCTTCCAGCTTGCGCGCGTGGACGCTCAGGTTACCATCGGTAACGCGGAGCAACTCCTTGAGCTCGTTGAACGAAAGCGCGATATTCACGGCAAGGGCGCTGACAATCGCCAGGCGCGTACGTTCGTGAATTACGCGATCCAGATTTACCGCAGGTGTATGTGCCGGGCGCGCGTTGGGCACACCCCGCTTCGATTTTTCCTCCCGCGCGGCGCGGAAGGCTCCTGATTTAGCCGCCATATTTCCTCGCAATCACTCCTCCGAAAACGATGTGCAAACCGCCAAATCCGGAGGCCAGAAAGACATTGCCCCAAACCGTCGGGCAGAAAAGCGCAACCGTTCCGATAACCATGAAACAAAGTCCCATCAGCGGCACAATGCGAATGGAAAATGCTCCGCCAGTAACCACCGCCGTGCCGTACAGCAACAGCCAAACGCCCGCAACCTCTTCGAGCGACCCGATGCGCGCGAGCAGCAGAGTCATCAGAACACCGACGAAGAGCGGTGGCGCGAAACTGTAAACAAATCGCCGCCCTGGTCCCGAAAAGAGAGTCGTTCCCGCTTCGCGAGCTTTGGAGTAGGTGGTCCAGACTGCGATGGCGATGGCGATGGCTGCCTCCACAATCCACGTGAGCAGCCACGCGAACTGCGAGGACTGCCGGGAGGCAATCATTGCCGCGCCGAGCGCGGTGATGCCCATGGCGATACCACCCCATCCGGGCACGGCCGTGAACGAACCGGCGCGCTCCATTGTTTCGCGGATAAAGCGAATATTGTCGCGAGCGCGATCGTCGAGTGCGACAGGTTTTGGACTGCGCGCTTGCCGGGATTCAAAAGGTTGCATAAAAATAAGATTAGCACACCTTGGATTACTGTCAAGTACTTTGTAAAATAAAGTCCGAAGACTGTTCCGCGGCGTCCCCGCAAACCTTTCCGTTCTATTCAATTCTGCCATGCGCAGAAACCGGAACACAGAAAACCGGAACCACTGTCGTTAGCAAGTTAAAATGTCCGCTTTTTTGAGTACACGATATGTCCGGTTTGAGGTTG
>PKUY01000114.1 GCA_003131705.1 Acidobacteriota bacterium
CGACATCATCCGCCTTCTCAGGCATGAACTGGTGAAGAGAGGATTTGCCCCCGACGGCCCTATCAAACAGATGTACGAACACGTGAAGAGGACCGGCAATCTGCCCTCTAACGGACGCGCCAAGTCCTTGCCGATACCCAGGGAAAACGGCCAGGCCGATATGCTGCTGGTGGCGGATTGTCTGCACACCGACGCGGAGGCAAGTGCCTGCACGGCTGCGCTCGGCCTGCTGGCGAAGATGGACACCCGTGTTGCCGTTTGCGCGGAAAGCGGCTGCTGCGGGTCTACCTTGTACGACTTCGGATTTTGGGACGAGTTGCCCGCGCTCGTCACAAAGCAGTGGAAGAAGATTCAGAGTTTCGGAAACAAGGTGCTGCTCTTCGTCAATCCCCACTGCCAGGAGTTCATTACCAACAAATATCCCAAAATCCTCAACGGCGAGTTCAAGCCCTTCCAGGGAAAGCACATCAGCGAAGCCATGCTCGATGGTTTGACCCAGGGAAAGCTGAAGACCAAGAAGATGAGCAAAATGACAGTCAGCTACCACGACCCTTGTTTCCTGGGCCGGGGGCTGGGCCTCTACGAACCGCCGCGGCAAGTGCTGGAGCATCTCGATGGCGTGCACCTGGTGGAAATGAAACGCAACCGCGAGCAGTCTTTCTGCTGCGGAGCCCGCGGTCTGGGCAACTACTTTGATAACTTCTCCGAGGACACGGCCAAGGCGCGGATCAAGGAGTTTCTAGACACGAAGGCAGACGTGATGATCACCGCATGTGCTTACTGCAAGGAAAGATTCCGCACCGTGATGGGCAGTGAAGCCGAGCGGGTGCAGGATCTTACGGAATTCGTGGGCCAGCGCGTGGAATAGCTTTCCGGCGGGCACACACAGCAATCGCGAAGGAGGAAGCAAATGACAACGGCGACGCAACAGGGATCGGCGATGGAGCTAGTTGGCGAGCAACTGCGCGCCAGAATTCATCCGGAGAGGGTGAAAGACGACCCGCTTGTCCTCACAAGCTATGCCACCGACTTGGGCTCGGCTGCGCCGCGCACACCCGCTTTTGTTGTCTCCCCCGAGAACCGGGACGACGTGGTGGCGGTTCTTCAGATCGCCAACGAGCACAAGATTCCCGTGGCCGTCCTTTCCGGGGGCGTGAACCAGGTGGGGAATTGCATACCGCCGAAGGGTGGCATTGTCATCGATCTGCACCGCATGGACCGGCTGATCGAGATCAACACCGATTCCGGCTATGCGGTCTTGGAACCCGGCCTCAACTTCGATCGGTTGACCGCGGCCCTCCGGGAGAAAGGGTTTCGGTGCTCCCTTCCGACGGCGCCGGGAGGGGCTTCGCCGCTCGCTAACTACCTCAACAGGCCCTCGGGGAGCCTCGTGAACCGCCATCTAGACTGCATCCAGGATCTTGAGGTCGTGCTTCCCGATGGGACCGTGTTCAACACCGGTTCGTCGGCGTTCCCGCATGCCGGAAGCCAGTTGCGCTACGGACCTTTTCCGGATATCGCCGGTCTTTTCACCTGCGGCTATGGCACGCTCGGCGTGGTCACCAAGGCGGCAGTGAAGATCTATCCCATCAACGAGTCCAACCGCGTACACCTGGCCGCCTTCGACGACTNNGCCCGAGCACGTCATCATCTGGAACTGGCAGCTCTACAAGGCGTTCGAAGTGGCGCTGGTCGGCAACGAATACCATACCCCGAAAGAGATCCGGCTCGATCCCCGTAAGCCGCCGGCGGGTCTGCCGTATAACATCGTCACCACGTTCATGGCCGGCTACGAGGAGTCCATGCAGGCCAACGAGCGGATCTGCGCGAAGGTCGCTGCCAAGTTTGGGGGCCGCGTGCTGAGCCAGGAAGAGGCGAAGAAGGTCGTTCCAGGAGGCGTTGCCGGGTGGACGGAGCTCTATGCAAACTACCGCCCCGTCGAGCCGACCTTTTTCGGGCTGGGGAAGTATATGGTGTGGATCGTGCTGACGGAGCCGAAGGCGGTCAAGGAGCTGGAGAAGTGGGCGGTGGATCAGTGCGCTGAATTCGACTCCTCTCCGATCTGTTACTACGCCCAGCCTTTCGATTTCGGGCGCGCCATCTTCTTCCGCATCTTCTGCTTTGCCGATCCCAAGAACCAGAAGCTCACGGACCGCATCACTGCGAAATATCGTGAGATGTACGACGTGGCACTGAAGCAGTACGGTGGTGTGCCCATGCGCGTCAAGGCCGGGTTTCCGAGCCTCCGACAGGTGGGCGGCTACGGCGAGGCCCTGACCCGCATCAAGCGCGTCTTTGACCCCAACAACATTCTCAGTCCGAACATGGGGCTGTTCGAGGACCTCGGGAAATAAGGCCGGCGGCCAAGTGCGAAAATTTGCGCGGGTTTACCCCCGGCCTAGCGGTTACGCCATTTTCAGGGCGCGCTCCAGCGGATAGTACTTTCCGTCGCGCTTCTCGAGGTAATTCACCTGCGCCATCTCATCGAGCAGGCACTCGACTAACATCGGATTCAGCGGCGGATAGATCTCGTTCCTCTCCCACTCGGTGAATCTCTGGATGATCTCGTCGCGGTTGAGACCGGGCTCGGCCTTGATTTTTTCGAGCATCGCCATCGAACGCTTGTAATAGGGCATATCGTATCCCCTCGAGGCGATGTCTATGGCTTCGACGAAAAAGAAGGCGGACGTGCGGGCATCACCGCACACAAAGGTCCAGCCTCCCTGTTTTGTTGTCGGCGGCGTCGCGGGTAGACCCTTCACGTGCTGCGGCTGCCCGCCCGCCGGCACCTCCTTCAGCGGCCGAAACCCCAGCCCGTCGTACTGCTTCATGCTCTCGTCCTTTGCACTGAGCCCCGAATAACGGAATGCGATGCCCTGAGAGAAGTTATCGCCCGCGGCGCGGATCCCGACCAGGACGGGCGTCATGGGCCCCAGAAGGCCCGGACAGACTCTTCCTTTGAACTCCTCCCCGTNNGCTTCCCCGTCGTAGATGAACGAATCCCCGATTTTGTACCCGAAGTGACAGGGGAACCTTTTTTCGTCGCCCATAAACTCGACCAAAGTTGCCTTCACTTTGAAAGCCATTTTTCCCTCCTTCTTTTCTTCGTGTCTTCAGCACTTCTGAGATTGACCGAATTAGATCAGCAGGGACCCGCCATCAACTGGGATTGCACTACCCGTTACAAACGAAGCTTCGCTCGAACACAGCCAGAGCACGAGCGATGTCACTTCCTCCGGCCGTCCAATCCGGCCGATCGGATACATCTGAATAGCCTTCTGCACCATCGCCTCGTCTTTAAGAAATGTGGCCTCCGACATAGGCGTCTGGATCAAAGCCGGACACACCGCATTCACCCGAATCCCCCGAGCCGCATACTCCACGGCCCCCGTCGTGGTCAGCCCAATGATCCCGTGTTTGCTCGCATTATAAGCCGCCCCGGTTCGGCGCCCGCTGCGCAACCCAGCCATCGCTGACATGTTGACGATGGAGCCGCCGCCGCGCTTCAGCATCTCTGGAATTTCGTACTTCATGGAAAGAAACGTTCCCGTGAGATTAGTCAGGATGACTTGATCCCAGACTTCCTTTTTATAATCCACCATAGGGACCATCAGCGTCCCATCAATCCCCGCGTTGTTGAAGGCGCAGTCCAAACCTCCATAGTTCTTAACGCAGGCCTGGACGGTCGCTTCCACATCTGAAGTTTTGGAGACATCGGCGCGGACGAAGAGCACCTCTCCCGCTTCCTTCTGGATCGCCGAAACCACCTCTTCGCCGGCTTCGACACGCCGTCCGGTGAGGACGACTTTGGCGCCTTCTCTGGCAAAGGCGAGCGCAGCGTCACGACCGAGGCCCGACGTTCCGCCGGTGACTAGAACCACTTTGGATTCAAATCGCCTGTTCACGTTTCCGATCCTGCGCCGATATTCTTCCCCGCCGACCAACTAGGACGGCACCCTTGCGGCCCGCTGGGTCATAACCTCCCGCTGAAATCGACAACGATCCCACCCCGGCTGGGCAAGGTGTCCCCATGGAATCGTGGCGGGCCAGAACTCACCAGCACCAGCGCTACGTGGTGGCCGTTGGCGATCCGGACAATCTTGCGAACGTCCACCTTGTTGTGTGGGTAAGCCATGAAATCGGGGCAGGTCCCGGTGACAAGGCTGTAATCGAAGGCGCAACTCTTCAGCGTTGCCGCGTCGTTCGATACGTTCTCAGCGCCGACAGCGCGGGTCAACTCTTGACCGACGGCGGAGCAAACATCGGGTACAAGCATTCTCGTTCCTTCTCGATCAGAATCCCGGCCGCACCCTGAACGGTGTGCGCAAAATCAAAGGACTTCTGATCCCCGCCGCGAGAATCA
>PKUY01000421.1 GCA_003131705.1 Acidobacteriota bacterium
GCTGGCGGAAGGCGGCGTGAAGGGGGGACTGTCGCGTGAACTTGCGACGCTCCTCGCGTCGCAGATGGCCTTGGGCGCAGCAAAAATGGTGATCGAGACGGGTCACCATCCGGCGCTATTGAAGGACACCGTGACGACCCCTGCCGGCTGCACCATTGACGGCATCCTCGAACTCGAAGAGGGCGGCCTGCGCGTGACGCTAATCAAAGCCGTGATCAGAGCGGCCCAGCGCGCGAAGGAATTGCTCGTCACGGACGAAGACGAGTAAGCGAGAATCCATAGAAAATCAACGCGTCCACTCGATTGGGCGACACCTCTGCTGGCGAGAACAAGGGAAGAACGGCAGCATCGGCAAGGCCAGATTATTTCGGTTGGCTCGGAGACCGCACTTCGTCTGAGAGCTCGGGAAAATCAGGAACGCCTCACCGGGAAGCAAAGTCAGACGAAACGGAACAGCAGTCCGCGGAATCAGAGGCAACAGACACAAGTAGCACGACAGTTTCCACACAAAGTTTTGCGAGGTCGGCAGTTGCAATTGAAGCGATTGGCCTTATCGTTTAGCGATTGACGAACTTCGGCTCGGGATATGCAACCGTTTGGTCAATTTGGGCAGCGCAGTTCCTGCAGTATCCGATGAGATCGTTCGAATAGAATGAGAGTTGTCGCGTTGTTCTCGCGCTATTATGGCCGCTGCGCCCGATAAGGGACGGCGAGGGGCGCGCAGTCAAGGAAAAGGCAGGCCTGGGATTAGAGTCACGACAAAACATTGAGGAGATGACGACATGAGGGCGATGCGCGTTGCGAAGTACGGAGATCCAAGTGTGCTGCAGCTGGAGGAGATGCCGCAACAGAAGCCGGGAGCGGGCGAGGCGCTGGTTCGCGTCCACGCGGTGGGAGTGAACTTCGCGGACATCTACATGCGGAATGGGGCTGCGCGCATGCCGACTCCGATGCCTTACACGCTGGGTATTGAGGGAGCGGGAACGGTGGAAGCCCTCGGCGAGGGCGTGAGCGAAGTGAAAGTGGGCGACCGCGTTGCGTACGCTACGACGAGCCTGGGATCGTACGCGGACTATCATGTGGTGAAGGCGTCAATGCTGGTGCCGCTGCCGGACGAAATCAGCTTCGAAAAGGGCGCAGCCGTGATCCTGCAGGGGCTGACGGCGCACTATCTGATCCACGAGTTTTATCCGGTGAAAAGCGGGACGACCGTAATGGTGCACGCCGCCGCGGGTGGCATGGGACTGCTTCTTTGCCAATGGCTGAAGCGATTCGGGGCCGTGGTCATCGGCACGGTGTCGACTGAGGAGAAGGCCAAGATCGCTCACGACGCGGGCGCGGATCACGTGATTCTTTACACGAAGCAGGATTTTGCCGAAGAGGCGAAGAAACTGACGGGCGGAAAGGGCGTCAATTACATCATCGACGGCGTGGGCAAGACGACGTTCGCGAAAAATCTCGAAGCGGTGGCGACTCGCGGCTGGGTGACGATCTTCGGGATGGCGAGCGGTCCTTCCGATCCGTTCTCTCCTCTTTCGCTGATGACGAAATCGGTGACGCTCTCCGGCGGCGCGCTATTCAATTACATACTGACGCGTGACGAGCTTCTGAAGCGCGCGCAAGACGTTTTCACGGGGATGCGTCAAGGCTGGCTCAAGCTCCGCATCGATCGCACATTTCCGCTGGAGCAAGCGCCGGAGGCGCATCGGCTGCTCGAGAGCCGGCAGACGACCGGAAAGCTGATTTTGAAAACATAGAGTTCGTCCCGCCAACGCCTTCGAACATGGGTGATCTGGTAAAAATTCAGTTTTATGACCCGGATATCGGGTACGAGAACCTGTGGGCGGATCCGCTGCGGGATGGTCTGTATCGCGTCGAAAGCATACCTTTTTTTGTGTACGGCGTTTCACCAGGCGATATTGTGTCAGCACGCCCCGACGCCGACGGATGGCTGCAGTTCTCCAAGGTCGAGACTCACTCGCCCAATCGAACTCTTCGTGCGCGCTCCGAAACCTTTGGTGGCACGAACGAAACGGCGACGGAGCTCCTGGAGGTGTTAGATAAGCTTGGCTGCAAGACGGAAATGCTCAGAGATCGATTGGCTGCAATCAACATACCTGTTGAAACGAATCTTCAGGCAGTAGTGAATTGCCTTACCTCTGCAGGGATACAGTGGGAGTATGCAAATCCCACATACGACGCCATGACCGGGTAGGTCGCGGCACGCGAATTGTGCATTCCAGGCAATGGAGCACGGTGAGATTCATCTTGGTCCGTAGTGCGGTACGGGCTTGCCGAGTTCGTAGGCGCCCAGGTCCGGGCCTTTTCCGGTGTAGTCGTCGTTAATTGTTGGCAGAGCAACGCCTGCGTCAATTGCCGCTGAGCCGGGCTTGGGCTGGAAGTCGAAATCATCGACGCGGTAGAGACGCTGCGGGTCGGATTTGTCGGGCTTGGTGACGTAGACGAAAACATCGTAGTCGAGCAGGACGCTGTGTTTGTCCTGTCCCGTCGCTGCGCTGTATTCGCCGAGCGTTTTGTAATGGCGAGCGACGAGTTTATTTTTGTAGTCGGCCGCGACGCCAAACTCCGGGGAAATCCACTCGAAATTGTCGTCCACGCCGGGATTCAAACCGAACCCGTTGTAATCCGAGCTGGAATAATTTGTGAAAGTGCCGACCGCCAAAATCGGTTCGAACCAGCCGTCTCCCAAAATCAGATTATTCAGGTAGTGCTCGTTTGAACCTGGACCATTTGCGTGGGCTTCGCCGACAAAAGTGTTTTGATACACCAGGACGCCGGAAGGGGTGTCTACGATCTTTACGGCGCCGTTTGAAGTCGTATTGTACACAATATTTTGGAAGAAATACGCGGGGCCGCCGAAGATCGGCTGGGCGCTGAAGGCTCCGCCGGTCGAATTGATGCAGCGGTTCCGGAATGCGCGAACGTTTCTGGCTCCGCCGTCGAGTTCGATGCAGTTGTCGGCCATATTGTAGATATCGTTGTTGTAGAAATCGATGGAGACTGGCACGCGATCCTCAATTTCGTGCGGCGTGCCGCCGGAAGATGTTCCGTCGGGGTTACCGTAGGTCGCGACATCAATGCCGTCATGCCAGTTCATGACGGAGTTGTACGCAACCACGTGGCCCTGCCCGTAGAGTTTCACTGCGTACTCCGAAGTAATCGGCGCGGGATAACCCGAAAACTTTCCCCAAACCGCGGGCCACCACCAACTCAGCAATTTATTCGGATCGTGCCTGCCGACGAAAACATTGTCCGCGATATAAAAATCTTTTGAGCCGGACCAGTCGTCCTGAATCGCGCGGCCGATATCTTCCACGCGGGAATGCTTCAGCGTGAAACCGCTCGCGCCGATGACGTCTTTCAGTCCCAATAGAAAAGCCACATTCGTATTGCGAACCGTGATGCCTTCGAAATAGTTATAGTTCGCAGCGAGCAGGTTGAAAAGATTTTGGCAGCCGTCGCCGTCGAAGATAACTTCTCCGTCGCCCGCGGACTTAATCGCGATCGGTTTTTCCGGAGTGCCGCTTACCGTGAGGTAATAAGTTCCGTCGAAGGGCGTGCCGTACGCAGCTTCGTTCGGATAGAAGCCGCTGTAATGAGTGCGATTGTCCTTGTAGATGCCGGAGTGGACCAAAATCGTGTCGCCTGGCTGCACGCGTGGCGGAAATGCATTTGAGTGGTCGGAGTGGTTCGATCCCATGTAATAGGCGGCGAGCAATCCGGTGAAGGCGGGCTCCTGCTTCTGCCCTTTATATCCGTAGGGATAGACGTGATAGACATGGCCGCCGGCAGCTGGTTGAGGTTCGGGCCGAGTATGCACCATGACCGTTTTCTCGCGCGGACCTTTCACACCGTCGGGATCCACGATGACGAAGTGGCATTCGTAATCCCTGTCGGGCTGCAGATTCAAAATGCTGCCGGAAAACATATTCGGCGTTACGTAGTTGAAAGGATTCACATACATTGAGCCGTTCGAAGCGGGCGGCGGAGGGTAGCCCGGGCCGACGGGCGATCCGATGCGCTCATGCTGCAAACGCATCAGCGGCAGAGCGTTGTGCCACCCGTTCTCGTCTTTTTTTCGATAGGTAACGTCGACGCGCGCGTTGCGGTTGTCGTCTCCCGAGATCCACCAATCGAAGCCGAGTGAGACCAGCGTTGGGCGTTCGACTTTGAATTCACCGGAGGTTGTGGCGGTCTGAGCGCTTGCCGGAGCACAGCAAAAGCTGAGTGTCACCGCCCCCAGAGCAAGAGCAAATTGGACCAGCCGCGCGGTGCAGTTAACGTTTCTCGGCATGGAATTTCTCCTTCGACACAGCGAGGGAGGGAGTTTACATCAAGCGCATGGGGCAGCGCTCGTTNNTTCGCCATTTGCTGCGCGAGCATCGGTATTTTGCTGGCCGCGGGGGCGCCGGTTCGGGCGCACCATTCGTTTGGCGTGGAATACGATGCGAACAAACCTGTGACTCTGCAAGGCGTGGTCACGAAGCTCGAGTGGACCAATCCGCACAGTTTTATTTACATCGATGTGAAAGGCTCGGACGGCAAAGTAGTGAACTGGAAGTTCGAGGGTTTCCCGCCGAGCGTGCTGTACCGAACCGGATGGAGACGCAACGTGACGTTGAAAGTCGGGGACGAGATCACGATCTTCGGATGGCGCGCGCGGGACGGCGGAAATTGGGGACATTCGCGCGAAGTCACGTTTAAGGACGGCACGAAGTTTATTTTTGGTCCGCCTCCGGGCACAGGTGACGGCGGGGCTAACGCACCCGCGGCGGCGCCGGTGCCGTCGAACTAAGGGAGTCTCTGATCGTGAAAAATAGTTTCGTTATCGCGGCTTGCCTGGCACTACTGATTCTCCCCGCGGCTGTCTCGGCACAAAGTACGTCCACCCAGAGTGGAGCGGGTCAAAGTAACGCGGGTCCGTCGGAGCATCCGAGCGCGAAAATCCCGCGCGCCGCGGAGGGGAAACCGGACCTGACGGGCGTCTGGCAGGGTGGCACCGACCGGATTGGAACCTGGGAAGAGACGAACGGTGGGGAGACTGGATTTGGAGCCAGGGGCCCGATCACGCCCTTTGCCGTGAAGCAACCGCAGCCTCAACCGCAATATCAGCCCTGGGCCGCCGCGAAGGTCCGCGAATCATACGACCGGCGCGGGGTTGACGAGCCCATGGTGCGATGCCTGCCGCCGGGCGTCCCGCGAACTACGCTGATGGGTCTGTTTCCGATGCAAATCGTACAGACACCGAAAATGATCGTCATGCTGTTCGAGGTCTTTCACCAATTCCGGCTGATTCCGATTGACGCGAAGCATCCGGACGATCTCGAACCCAGTTACATGGGCGACTCCGTGGGCCACTGGGAGGGGGACGCGCTGGTGGTGGACGTCACCGGCTTCAACGACAAGACGTGGCTCGGCGGCGTCGGAACGATTCACAGCGCGAAGTTACACGTGATCGAAAAATTCACGCGCGTGGATGAGAACACCATCGTGTATGAATCGATTGTGGAAGATCCCGAGGTGCTGACGGCGCCATGGATTCGCCACGGCAACATCATGCTGCGTCCGGGAACGCGGCTCGATGAATACGAGTGCGTGGAAAACAACGTGGATCTGCAAAGGTACAACGATATGCTGAAGGACGAGTCTGTGTTTCGAAGAAAGTAGAGACTTCTCCGCTTCCCATACGGTCCGCGCGGAATCGTCCTACTTGCGGCTTACCAATGTTGTGCATCAATCGTGAAGGACGACACTCAGAAGCGAGCTGTCGATATGCAGGCCCCCGTTGTTGTGAATGAAACCCAACTTCTTGAATTTGTTCATGAAGAGATTCACGCGCGAACGCGTGGTGCCGACCATTTCGGCCAAAGTTTCCTGGGATATGTTGGGGAGAACTCTTTGCGGCCGGTCGTTGTTTCCGTAGCGAGCAAGCAGCAGGAGGGTGCGAGCGAGTCGTTTTTCAGTCGAATTGAAGAGCTGGTCGACTAAATCCTCCTGAATTCGAATGTTCCTTGAAAGCATGAACTTGATGAAACGATCCGAGAATGCATGCTCCCCGTGAAGAACACGAACCATCTCGTTTCGCTCAATGGCGAGCACGGTCGTGGGTACAAGCGCCGTAGCCGACCCCATGCAGATCTTCTGCCCTGCCAGGCAGCCCTCACCGAAAAAGTCCCCAGGACCCAAAACCGCGACGATGGCCTCTTTGCCAATCGAGTTGACTACAGAAAGCTTCACGCTTCCTTTTTGAATATACATGACGTGGTCGGAGGGCTGGCCCTGCGCATAGATGCTCCCCTTCTTCTCGACCTCGAGCACTTTTCGAGCTATTCCGGTTGAGTCCAGGAAGGCTTGCGCGTTAAAGCTGGGTTTCTTGGCTTTCTTCATAATCAGACTGAAGGTGAGAAAAGGCCCACCATAGCTCATGATAGCAGACATGCTGGGCAAAAACTGTGCTAAAGAGCACAGTTGTATGAAGGGAGATTCCGGCCCAAAATGCGGGCCCATGGATGGCACGCGCGGGCCGAAGGCTACGAGGGGATGAAACCGTGATGCTTGTTGACGCGATGGTTCGCTTCTTCTTCCTTGCGGGCGGATTCAGCGAAGCGAGGCTGCGCCATCTCTCTTGTGACCTTGGCGAGTGTTGCCTTGTCTTTTTGTTTCTTCGATTTCTTGCGCTTCATACTTGAAAGCATAGCATTCGGCAAAACAGAATTCAGTCCCGTTCGGCACAGTGCTTCCCCTCCCCTTCCGCCGCCAGCATATGTAGCTAGGCCGGGGCCTTCAACATTCGCGCAGGTTTGGAACCCTTGAGGCCGTAATAGAGGATGTAGAGGTAGCAGATCGCGGGGAGAATAAAGGCGTGCTGCACTCCCAGGCGATCGGCCAAAAACCCGCCGAGGAGTGGAATGATCGCTCCTCCGACGATGGCCATGACGAGTACGCCCGAACCGTCGCCGGTGAGCGGCCCAAGCTCGGCAAGGCCGAGCGCGAAGATGCTGGGGAACATGATCGAGTTGAAAAATCCCACCAGCAGGATGCTCCACATGGCGACGTGGCCGGTTGTAAGCATCGAAGTAACGACTAACGAAAGCGCCGCAATCGCGGCGACGCCCAGCAGCGTGCCTGTACGGACTCTCTGCAATATTCCCGAGCCGATGAATCGGCCAAGCATTGCGCCGCCCCAATACAAAGACACGTAGCGCGCAGCGATGTTGGCGGGAATATTGCCGATCGCGGGCTGGGTGAAATAGTTGACGAGAAAACTTCCGATACCGACTTCCGCGCCGACGTACACAAAAATTGCGAGTGCACCCAGCACGAGATGAGGATGCTTCCAGACGCTCGTCTTCGCGATCGACGAGGGATTCGTTGCGCGGCGCATCGCCTCCGGAATCGCCGGTAGTTTTGAAGCCGCGATGACGATGCCGAGAACAATGAGCGTAAGTGCCAAACCCAAATAGGGCAGCTTGACGGAAGACGCTTCGTGCAGCCGATACGCCTGCAGAGCCTGCGCGGACATCTGCCGTAACTCGTCCATGCTTTTTGGAACAGCCGTGAGGATGAACAGACTGCCGAAAAACGGCGCGATGGTTGTGCCCAGCGAATTGAACGCCTGCGTGAGGTTCAAGCGGCTCGAGGCGGTTTTCGCCGCGCCGAGCACCGCCACGTAGGGATTTGCTGCAACTTGCAATGCCGTGATACCGGCGGCAAGAACTACGAGCGCGGCCAGGAAAAGCGGAAACGAAGGCACGGCCGCCGCAGGGATGAACAGAAGTGCGCCAAGTCCCATGGTGAAGAGTCCAACAACCATTGCTTTCTTATAGCCGATCCAGTCGATCAGCTTCCCCGACGGCAGCGAGAAAACAAAATACGCGGAGAAAAACGAGAACTGGACGAGCATGACTTGCGCATAGTTGAGGTCAAAGATGGACTTGAGATGCGGAACCAGAATGTCGTTCAGCGCGGTGAGAAAGCCCCACATGAAAAAAAGCGTGGTGACCAGTGTCAGCGCGCCGCGGCGATGATCGGGCGGTTGCGGCACGGGGATCGTGATGGGGGTTGCGGCCATGTTGGTGGGCTTCGCCGCCCTGATCTTCTCATGGAGCGACGAAGCTTACGACGCCGAAGAAAAATATCTAATTTTTCGGCGTCAGCCGCAAAACCATTCCATCGTCGGTGAGGAGATAGACTGCGCCGTCGGGACCCTGCCGGACGTCCCGGATGCGCTGCCCACGATCCACGAGCAAGTGCTCCTCGGCGACGACGTTGTCGCCGTCCAGGACCAGACGAATCAGGAATTTTCCGTAAAGCGCGCCGACGAATAGGTTTCCCTTCCACTCCGGAAACAGGTCGCCCGTATAGAACATCATTCCGGACGGCCCTATGTCGGGATACCAGTAATACGCCGGCTGCTCGGTGCCTTCCTTAGCTGAAGCACCTTTTGCGACGGGCACGCCCGAGTACTGGCGACCGTAGGAGACGTTGGGCCAGCCATAGTTTTTTCCGGCGCGAATGATGTTGATTTCGTCGCCGCCGAGAGGGCCGTGCTCGTCGAGCCAAAGCTCGCCCGTGGCGGGATTGATTGCGATGCCTTCGGGGTCGCGGTGCCCGTACGAAAAAGTTTCTGGCAGCACGGTTGCCTCGCCGAGGAATGGATTGTCCTTGGGAATCGAGCCATCGGAATTGATGCGAGCCACGCGCCCGGTAAAATTGCGGAGAATATCGGGATCGGTGACTTCGCTATTGGGGCCGCCCAGGCCGGAATCATAGAAGCGGAAACGGTCAGCGCCTGAGATGAGCAGCGTGCCATCGGGAGCAAAAACAAGGCGGCGCTCGACGCCGTCGANNAAGCCTTTTGTCGTCTTCGCTGAGCCGCGCTCGGGCCACACGCTCACTTCCGATGTTCTGAGTGCGGCGCTCGGCGAGCGCCTTGTCCGTGATGTTCCCGTAGAAGAAAACATTCGGCCAGACCGCGGGGTCTTCGCCCGGTGGCGGCGCAAAATAGCTGAAGTAAATCAGGCGGTTTTGCGCGAAGTGCGGGTCGAGGGCCACGTCATGCAAACCTTGCGCGGCGACGACTTTGACGCCCGGCAGGCCTTCGATGGGAGCGGAATACACGCCGTCTTTCGTGGCCGTGCGCATCGATCCGCGGTATTCCGTGATGAGCATTTTGCCATCGGGGAGAAACGCCAGGGACCACGGGCTGCTCAATCTTTGAACGACTGGCTCGACAACGACGACGGACGCTTTCTTGGGCGCGGGAGCGCCGGTCTGGCCGGGAAAAGCGGGTTTCGGCGCTGGATAATCGGTGGCCTTGGGCGCCTGCGCGCGGGCCGACAGCGAAATCGCGAACACGAATGCGGTGAGTGCGAATGCGAACTTCGTGATCTTCATCGATTCCTCGCTTGTAGAAAGCGCGTGCATGTTACCTGCACGGGCAAGGATTGCGCAACCGGCGCGAAAGGTGACGATCCGACCAGGATCGTCTTCCTGAGGTGAACGCATTTTGTTCGCCGAAGGATCCTGTGGACTTTGGCGTGGGGATTGGAGGCGGGAGTACTTGCTGCGGGAGAAGCAGCGCAAAGGAAGTTTGTCCGGCGGAAGTTCTTATGTCGGAGCTGGAAGCTCCGACCCCTTAAAAAGCGCGATTCGTGAGAAGTCGTCGTTTCGTCCCTCGGCGGCTGAAGCGGCACTGCACCGACGCGCCGAGCGCGAAGAGAACTTGGGTTGATTCGTTCGCCGTTCGCGGAGCGAGAATGGCCTTAGCCAACCTGATGGATTCGAGGACTGCAGCCTTCCCTATAGCATTGGGTCCGACAATAACATTCACTCGATTTTCAAACTCTACTTCGATCTCTTCTGTGCGCGGAAGTTCTTAACACTTAGATATTTGAGGCGCATCTGTTCCCCACCGAAACAGCTAGACGCCGCGTGAACTCACCGATGATTCTGCGGAGTTATACCATTAGAAACACAAATAAAATAGTAATGGTACGGAAGGATTGGGTTGGCCTCTGGGGGGAGGTGTGACACCGGGAGAATGAATCTCGAAGCAAAATCGACGGCGAATGTGCCGCGGGAGGTTCGGACTTCGCCGAGCACGAAGCCTCACCCCGGAACTGCGTCGGGGTGAGCTACATTAACACCGAAACACAGACGTTAGACCCTGGCCGGGGCGCAGAAGCGATCGAAAGCCTGCGTGAGGGCGTCCGCGATTGCGAAGGCGTCGTGACTCTCGATGTCGCGGCGCTCGAGCATGAAGGCGACTTTGCCGTCGCGCATCAGCGCGATGGACGGAGATGACGGAGCGTAGCCGGTGAAATAGCTGCGCGCGCGGGCAGTGGCTTCCTGATCCTGTCCGGCGAAAACGGTCGTCAGAATTTCGGGGCGCGCTTGATGAGTGAGAGCCTTCGCGATCGCAGGACGCGCTTTGCCGGCAGCGCATCCGCAGATGGAGTTCACGACGACGAGCACGGTGCGCTTTTCTTCCTTGAGGGCGGCGTCCACTGCCTCCGGCGTTCGCATCTCGCTAAAGCCGATATTCGTCAGTTCTTCGCGCATACCTTGAACGATTCCTTCAGGATACATGGGCACTCCTTTGCCAATCAGTCTTGGAACTTCGATTTTGAACTGCGGTGCTCAGTTTGTGTCCCGCCAGCCGAACGGAAAGCTAGTACACCGAGAATTATAGCACGGGCGATTCTCGCGCAACTCATCGCGGAGCGGGAAAGCCCCTTATGGAATCGAGAGCGTATTCCCTTCGCGGACGGCGGTAGCTTGCTCCCCGCCTTGAAATCTGTAAATTACGATTAACACTTTGTCCGCGCTGGGGGCAGGATCGATGCCGAACGACCTGTTGCTTACATTCACCGTGACCGCCCCGTCGCGCATCATGCTGCGCAGAGCGTCGCTGACATCGACTGTCCTTCCCTGAACGCCGTAGAAGCCCCGGATGATGGAGGAGCCCTACCGGTCATCACGATCACGTCCATCCCGGTCGTTGCGGCCATCATTTCTATCGCGGTCTCCCCAGTCGTCGGTACGGGACGGGAACATCGTCACATCAACGAAGCCACCCTCCCTGAAATCGAATTTGCGTTCCTGATTTCTCCGGTTTCTTGCAAAGATGCGCAGCGTTTTATCCTGGCCCACCGCGGGGTCGCCGCCCATGGTTTGATTGTTGACCGCAACTCGGCCATTCACGCCGCCACGCGAAAGAAGGTCCTTGAGAATGTCGGTGACATCCGTTCGCTGGGGTCCGTATCCGTAGTCCGCGCGGGTTACTTGCCAGCCTTCATCATCCTGTCTAGATACGCCTGCGGAGAACACGGCGGCGGCCAGAGCGAAAAAAACAACTGCGATCAAGAAACCGAAGTATCGTTTCGATGCTTTCATAAAAGGCTCCTTTGCCGCGAACATTTGGCACGTCTTCCCGATTCGACCTCGGTTAGCAAAAAGTAGAAATCGTCGATAGGCTGCGTGGCTGGATGCTTGCGGTTCCAAGCGCGACAGTCTTAGGAAACGGTAGAAGAACTAGCTTTTGATGACGAGGACGTTGACCGCTTTCACGATGACTTCAACCTTGTCACCGTTTTTGAGCCCGAGTTCCTCCAGGGATTCCAGGGTCATAACGGAGGCCATGTGAGAGTCCGCGGGAATATTCAGTTTCACGAGGGACATGATGCTACCCTTCTTGATATCGGTTACCGTGCCGATGATGCGGTTGCGCGCTCCTACTTTCATTTGTTCTCCTGGGATGCAAGTCGAGTCTCGGAAACTACGGTGTAGATGCGATAGGAACAGGTTACTCCTGTTCGGGCATCCATGGCAGGGTTCCGAACGAAGCGATTCCCTCACCTAACGACCCGATGCGAGGATTAGTGAGCGAGTGAGGCCGCTGAAATTTGTCCGCTGGCTTGGACGTCCACGTCCACGGTGTTGCTGACGCGGAGAATAAACGTGCTCGGATTCTTGAGTCCCCACTCGACGTAAGGCACGGTAAATTTCGTGGATGCCTGAAGCTGGCCGCCGGCGCCGGCCGTGACAGAAATCGTGAGCGTCATTGGGTGATCCTGGCCATGGAGGCGAAAAATGCCGGACACCTCCACTTGTGAGGCCCCCTGCGGCGAAATGGCGCCCTTTTCCTGCGTCGGCGTGAATAAAAGTTCGGGAAACTTCGCGCTTTCGAGAATTTCGGCGTGCATTTTCTTGTCGCGCGAGGTGTTGTCGGTGTTCGCGTTCGTGGCATCGACGATCACCGCCCCGCTCGCCTTGCCAGTTTTCGGATCGAAGAGAATGTGACCGCTCTTGAGTTTAAAAGTACCGTGAACGGTGTGCATGGTGGCAGCCAGGGTGAAATCGATTTTCGTGGCGGCGGGATCAAGATTGACAGCCATGTCCTGCGCGCGAAGAGACGGAGCAAGAACAAAAAGGCAAATCCCGGCGACGACAATTCCAGCGATCCGCAATTTGATTCGAGGAAAACGCAGCGGAGTTTTCATCAACTTAGGCCCAAAGGACACGCCACCCCAGATTTAAAATTGCGCCGGCCCCAAGAGCATCCGGCGCGGGTCCGTCCGCATGGATCGAAATCATCTTCGAAAAAAGAGCCGGCCGGCTGTCGAACAGACGCAGAACCTTGCGGCGAAGCGCGGCGCTGGCGTTCATTCCAAGCAAGAGGCGCGTCATTCGAATGGGCGTGCGCGTGATTCGGCGATGAGCGAACTCGTACTGCGCAAGGTCGTCGCGGCCGAGGGCTTCGGCTAGCGCAATCGCTTGCTGGAAGGCGAGGCTCAAGCCCTGACCCGCGATGCCGTCAACGGTGCAACCGGCATCGCCCACAAGCGCGATATTTTCACGCACTACAGAGCGAGCGCGGCCCAGCGTGGTTACCGCTCCCGCTTCGGTGGAAACGGGCTGCGCGCCGCGCAAACGTTCCGCGACATCGGGAAATTGGCCGAGCGCGCCGCCGATTCGCACGCGCGGATTGCTCGTAAAAAGGGAAATGCAGATTTCACTGGCGCTCGTGGGCGTGACGATCATCTGTGATTTCGCGCCCCAGCGAACTTCGACGACGTCGCTCCACGGGGCGATCGTGTAATGACGGCGAAATCCGAAGCGGGAGTGGGGACGACGGGACGAGTCGAGCCCGGCGAATTTGCGGACGCGTGAGTGCAAGCCGTCCGCGCCGACCAGCGAGCGGAACGAAATAGAATTATCACCCACGCGGACGCTGTGAGAATCGAGATTCAAAATCGGGGCGCCCCACAGTAGCGAGACGCCGAGCTGCGTCGCTCGTTCAACGAGCAGATGATGAAGGACGGTGCGTCGCAGACCGAATGCTTTTCGGCCGGAGAACCTGGCGGTCGCGGAGGAACTTTCGTCCGAGAATCGAATGCCGCTAAACGGGACTGCGATGCGGGAATCGATTTCGATCCCAAGGGTGCGCAGGGCTGAAGCAGCTTCGGGGAGCAGGCCCTCGCCGCAAGGCTTGTCGATCGGCGGCTTGCGAGGATCGATGACAGTTACACGAAGGCCTTTCAAACTCGCGGCAATCGAAGTGGCCAAACCCGCGGGGCCTCCGCCGACGACCAGGACATCCGTTTGCATAAGGAATGTCTTCCAGACTGCCGGCTTCCAGGCTGCGCGTAAAAAGCGGCGTGGCCTCTACCAGCGCAAGAGAACCAACTCCGAGCAAAAGCCAGGGCCCATAGCTGCGAGGATGCTTAACGTGCCCGGCGCGGGGCGGCGATGCTTGTAAACATCTTCAAGCACTAAGAGGACGGAAGTGGACGAAATGTTGCCTACCTTGCGCAAACATTCCCAGGATGCTTCGAGATCTTTGGGCGTGAGGTTGAGCGCGGTGGCGGTGGCTTCGAGGACCTTGGGGCCCCCGGTGTGCATGATCCAACTCTTGATGTCGTTTCGGCTGACGCCCTGCTCGGCAAGAAAGGTGTCCACGTCTTCACCAAGATGCTTCACGACGGTATTGGGAACTTCCGGGGACAATACGATGTGAAAACCCTTCTCGGAAATGTCCCAGCCCATCACGCGCTCGGTGTTGGGATAGAGCACGGACTTCGTGGCGAGGATTTCAGGACCTTTCGATTTGACCTGCGATCCGACGACCACAGTCGCTGCGGCACCATCACCAAAAAGCATGGCGGAAATCACGTGAGCCATGGAGATATCGTCGCGCTGCAGTGTGAGCGAGCACAGCTCGACCGACAAAAGAGCGGCCGACTGGTCCGGGTAGGCGCGAACGTAATCGGCCGCACGTGAAATGCCAGCGGCGCCAGCGACGCAGCCAAGTCCAAAAATGGGGATGCGCTTGATGTTTGGCGATAGGCCCATGCGATTTGCCAAGCGCGCATCGAGCGAAGGCGCCGCGATGCCAGTGACGGAGGTGACAAATATCGCATTCAGATCCCTTGGCTCAATTCCTGCAGAGGCGAGCGCAAGACAGAGCGATTTCTCACCAAGTTCCAGGGCGACCTCAATCCAGACGTCGTTGGCCTCACCCCACGTCTTCATATCATTCTCGTAATAATCGAGGGTTCGAGCGGTGTAGCGGCCTTCCACTTTCATGCTTTCGTCCAGGCGATCGAGGATGTCGGGATTCGGAAGCTTGCCTCTCCAATAGTTCTTGAGCGCGGCTACGAGAGCTTCCTGCTTGTAGTAGTGCTTCGGAAAGGCGCTTGCGACGCTAGCAATCCTCATCGGTGAGGCTCCAAGTTTAGCTGCCCGATCGCGCAGCAGCGGATTATTCAATGCGGACCGGTGTGGCATTCATCCCGATCCTTCCGTCTTTCGTCACGTGTTTGAAGTTGAGAATCCGGCGGTAGAGTTCAGCGCTTCCCCCAGGAGACATCCGGAGAGCGCGTCGCGCGGCCGCGAGCCAGCTTCGTGCAGGGCCTTACCTTAGGCAAACACACGAAACGCCCAAGAGGCCGCTCCACCAAACGCAGGTGTCATATTACGGGATGTAGTGTCGTCGAGGAAGGGCAAAGAGTCAAAGGGAAAGGGTAACGCGGCTACTACCGAAGCGACGAGCCGGAAGGGAGGTCCGAGTCTGGAGGGGACAGACCCGGTTTGGGGATTAAGAAGAACAGCTGGGCCGGTAAATTCGTGGAACAATTTTCCGCTCGCGGCCTGGGACGGTTGAGCGGTCGCCCATCGCCTGATGAAGCGGGGCAGCTAATAGTTCAAGTGCCGCAGGACCATCATCGCCCGGAAAACCATCTGCAATCCCAGGACGAGGAGCGTATCGCGAACCGCGACGAGTNNACTTCCTCAAAATTTGCGGTCAACGGAATGGCAACCGCTTCAGCGTTGCGATTCGTGTCCCAATCAATGCTGGCGGTTGCCTTCATGAAACTCCCCTAGTGAACGATGCAGACTGGATTGTCATGCTCTACCGCAACAACCATTGATTTGAATATATCCACATCCCAACTATCGGCGATGCGCAGCCGGACGGCCTCGTTTGTCTCGGACAGCAATCGCCCGCGCAAAGGTACTCGAAGGTTCCCCGTAACAACTCGAAGAATGACCGATTGCCCCATCCAGAGTTCGTAGCCACCTTCCATCGTCAACCCCTCCTCAGAATTACCGCCTCGAACAGCTTCATTGTCCGGCGGGGGGCCGACCCGGTCTATAGTACAGAGGACTAAGCTTGGTAGTAGCGAAGTACTGACTATGAAGGCCCAAAGGCCGCGGATTTGGTGAAGGCTTTTCTGCTATTGTAAATGCTCCATCAAACTGCATGAGTGATGCGGAAACATGTGAGGAATCTGGACTTATGGTCGAAGTGCTGCGGCATGTATTGGAGCGGCTCTATGATGTTCGAGGACTGGTCGAGCAGGGCGGCACGATTCTGGTCTGCGTGATCGTATTCATAGAAACCGGGATGTTCGTGGGGTTCTTCCTGCCGGGTGATTCCCTGCTGGTGACGGCTGGTGTATTTGCCGCTGCCGGGCACCTAAAACTGGCACAGCTGCTGATAATCGTACCTCTGTGCGCCATCGCGGGGGACCAGTTGGGTTATCTGATCGGTTGGAAAGCAGGCGCAAGCCTTTACCGGCGCGAAGATTCGCGGTTCTTCAAGAAGCGTTACCTGGAACGCGCGCACGGGTTTTACGAAAAGTACNNTCCTCGCGCGGTTCATTCCCATCATTCGCACGTTTTGCCCGGCCGTCGCGGGCGCGGCGAAGATGAATTATCTGCGCTATCTGATCTACGACATCTGCGGCGGATTCCTGTGGGTCGGGAGCATGGTGCTCGTGGGATACACATTGGGACGTACCGTGCCGAATGTGGACAAGCGTATCCACTATATTATTGCCGGCGTAATCGTCGTGTCGCTACTCCCAGCCGCCTACCAGGCCTGGAAGGCGCGACGAAGTAACCGCTAAAACTGTCTGGTGAAGGCGCCCACCGCAATCGGACTTGCGCCCTGCCCANNCGTCGTCGATGAGGTAATAAATGAGGTTGTAAGTCGCTGCCGGATTCGAGGCCGCGAGGACGGCGGTACCACGCCCCGTCGAGGCAGTCGGAGCAGTGATCGAGCTACCTGTAGCGGTGACGGGATCGCCTTCGAAGGCAGCGCCGAAATTATCGACATCCAGATTTCCGCCCGTTACACCTGTACCGCTGAGCCTGACTTGACCGATCAAATCGGACTGGTAGGACGCGGCGCTGTTGTGGAATATTCCCTGGCCCGTCAAACCCAGCGCAAAGCTTCCCCCGAGGAGCGACGGATTCATGGTTGCGCAACCCGCCGATTCTGCGCTGCACTGTTGGTAGGCTACGCCTGTGGCCACGGCCGCGGAATCAAACTCCAGCATCACGGCGGTGCCTTGCGACGTTGGGTAGACGGCGAACTCCGAAACACTGGGGCTCGCGCCTGACGGGCAGGCCCCGGTTCCCGTGAACAGCTTGAGGTCGATTCGTCCGGTGGCGCCGTTGACAGTGTATGCGCACGCAGCGATCGCGGGCCCACTGTTATAGGTACCCGCGCTATTGCTATCGAAAATTCCGCCGGTGACTGTTCCGGTTCCGTTCGACGCGAAAACGCCCCCAGCCGCATAGGTACCCGCACTGGAATTTCCGCCACTCGTGAAGACGTAATTCGCACTGGCGAGTCCCGCAGGTGATGCCGGTGCGCTGAAAACATTCCCGGCGAGAGATGCTGTGCCGTCGATCTCGACTAGATGCAGTTGAGTCGCGATACTGACGTCACTGGAATTCTTCGCGGTTCCGATGGCGTAGAACGCGTACTCGCGGGGGTTGGAACCCGTGGTCGTGCTCTTGAGAAAAATGGTGCCCCGCCCTGTTCCGGCAAACACAGAATCAAATGAGTAGGTGCCGTTGACGGAGGTATCGCCGAGGGTGACGCCTGAGCCGGAAATACCGTTGTCGTTGACGTCTAGGATTGCGTCCGTCGACGGAATTCCCCCGGAGCCATTCGCGGTGAACGCGCCGGCCATTGCCAGTGGATGAAAGGTCGCATCGGCTCCTTGCACAGTAAATACATACGGGCCAGAAAGCGCCGTAGGCAGGTTCGTGAGCGCGTCCAAACTTTGCTGGTCGATCGTGCCACCACCATTGGCGTTGCTGTCGAAGCGGATGATCTGCGCGTGCTGGTTCGTCGTGAGGACAAAAGCCCAAGTATTCGTCCCTCTGCCGGTGTTGACTGATGCGGTGCCTCGTCCGTCGGTGCCCACGTGATAGGTGCCGCTGATGGGAACCTGTATGGATACTCCCGTCAGCAAGCTGCTGAAGTCTTCCACGCCGCTACGAATGAGCCCGCCACCATCAGCGACAAAGCTGCCTGCAACCGCCAGAAAGCCCGCCTGGTCGTTCCCCGCATAGGAGAAAGCATAGGGGCCATTGAGGGAGCGATCCGAGTAAACGATTGTCGCTGTGGCTGTCGCCGTGACTGTTCCGTTCGAACCGCTATGATTGGCTGTAATTGTCACTACACCACCGGGTGGCGGAAAAGCGGGCGCCGTGAAAAGCCCCGTGGAGTCAATGGAGCCGACGTTGCCTCCGTCGACGGAAGTTGCCGTCCACGTGGCGGTCGTATCGAGCACACTGTTGAACGTCGCGGAGAACTGGCTCGTGCCACCTGCCGGAACGGTGACGCCAAGAGGAGTCACCGCGAGACCGAGGCCCACACCGACCGTAACGATGGCGGTGTTGGATGTGACGGTACTGGGGGTCCCTGTAGTCGACGTAGAGGGTTGTGTCGCGATTGCGATGATATTCACCTGACCGACTTGTTCGCCCGATCCGCTGTTGGTCGTCGGCACTTGCGGCGGCGCCGTGTATACGCCTACCAACTCGGAAGTACTGGAAGGTGCGATCGAGCCGACCGTGCTCAGGTTGCCTCCGGCGATGCCGTTGACTTCCCAGGTTACGGTCGTGGTCGAGGAGATGGTGGAATCGGTCAGGGTAACGGTGGCGGTGAAATCGGACTGCGTATTAATTGGAAGAGTGATAGCGGTAGGTGTGATCGCTACGGACTTGACGGTGGTCGACCCTCCGCCACCGGTGCCACTGCCGCCACCGCAAGCGACTAAAGCCAAGGCGCACACGATCAGAAGTGCGAAAAGAGGGCGGCCCAAGAATTTGTGGATCATGAAAAATTGACTGCGTTGCCGGTTGACGCCTGGTTCCAATGTCCGCTCCCTAGTCGTTTCTGGTATTCGGTCGTCTCAATACTTTTCATCACTTCTCATGCAGTCTTGTAAGGCATGCGCATGAAACACCTAGTTATTCTATTCCAGGGGACCACCGAAAAAGTTCCAATTCTTTGGTTGCAAATGGAGAAGCGAAGGTTGCCACGGGCAACTTGGATATAGCGATAAGGAAAAAAGTAATAGGATGCGGCCCGAAACCTACTTCAAAAAAAGTCCCTCGCGAACCTGATCGCGACCTACAAACGTCTTCGACGAGCGGAATTGGTCGAACAAACTGAGGATTTCCCGATTTTGAAATACGTGGGCATGAACGGCGATTGTAGGGGCCGAGAGAAGCTCGACCGTTTGGCTGTCTACAATGCGATACCGCTGAAAGCGCTCTACCGGACGACTGTGAAACAGCGCGAGCACGGCGCCGCCGGGGTGCAAAATACTTGAGAGCCGTTTCATTAAAATGGGGACGACGACGGGATCGAAATAATCCAGGAGGTCCCAGGCCAAGACACCGTGAAAGCTTTGTTCAGGATACTGGAGGGCGGTCTCCAGGAATTTGTCGGTCAAAAGGGATGGGGAGATTTTTTCATTGTCCTCGGCTATGGGAGCAGTACGCAAGTGCTCCTCCTCCGCCGTAAGAAAATCCTTCCAGGTCCGCAGCAAATCCTCGGCCGAAACTCGGTAGCCTTTGTCCACGAAGAAGCTGACAGTCGATTGCCACACGGGACCGAGATCGAGAATGCGGCCATGCCGTACGTCGCTGATCAGCCACAAAAACTCCTTCAGGCCATTGGAGACGCGCAGGGTCGCGGGCAGATTTCCGGAGCTGGCGGGCCCGGGTTTTGCGGACGCAACGCCGGCGGATGCGGGGGCGCTCGAGCGCGTCTTAGCCATCCAGTTCATTGGTCGGTTTATTCAGCTTTCGCGCCGGCAGAGACTGGCCGGAGATTCTGGGAATCGGGTGCATCACCGGCCACGGAAGACTCGCGTGAAGGGTTCGCCGGAACTGTTTCCACTTTTCCGCGCAATCGCGCGCCATCATCGATCGCAATGCGCGGCGTAAGCACGCTTCCAACCACGCGGCTTGACGGGCCGAGATGCACGTTATCGCTGGCTTTCAAGTCCCCCTGCACCGATCCGTCGATGATGATCTCGCGGGCTTCCATTTCAGCCTGGACGCGGCCACTCGGGCCAACCGTCACACGGGAGTTTGCCAAACGGATTTTACCCTGCACTTCGCCGTCAACATACAGATCCGAGTCTCCAAAAACGTCTCCGTGAATCTTGAGTCCCGAGCTGATCTTGGAAGTGACCCGGGCCGCCGGCGCAGCGGTAACAGGTTCTGGCGCGGGCGTGGAAACGATTGGAGCGGGAACTTCGGCGGCTTGTGAAGATGGCTTGGCCTCGTTCTTTTTATCCCACATGAAAACCTCCCTCCGAAACTACCCGAGGCGCTGCGCTGGACGGCAACATCCTTGAGGTGGACGAACTATAGTACAGAGAAAACTACCTGTAAACCCGCACTGTGACGGCATGGTACAAACCGGCAACTGTTGGGTACGCGAACGCATCAGCGGAATCCGAAGTCTGAACGTCCGAGTGGCGCAGCTCCCACATAGCTACCAGCATGCCGATTGCTTCGTGGCCAAATATCTTCAGACCCGTGCGATCGCGCCACCAGTTATGGGGGTCGTACACAGGGTCTCGAGCGGCAACAACACGGAGAATTGTGCCTGGCGGAAACTCTCGGGCGCAGATGTACCGGGATCTGCGGGTGTGATAATTCGACGTGACCAGGAGAATGCGCTTCCAACCTCTTGCGGCGATGAGCTGACTGATCGCGGCAGATTCCTCCCGCGTGTTCTCCGCGTGATGAGCGAGCCGAACAATCGCTCCAGCGGGAACACCGCGATCGGTGAGGTCATGCTCCTCCAATTCGGCGATGCTGGCATACGGGCGCAAGTACCGGCCACTTGCGATGACCCGGGGAGCGAGTCCGGCCTTGAAGAGTTCGGCCGCACGCGCGGCGCGGTCGCCAAAATAGTTGTCATCTCCCAGGATTACGATTGCGTCGGAATACTGGGGAGCTTCGTCTACAACCCAAAAGCCGCCCGCCAGACCCAGCAGCGGGTGGCGTACCAGATAGACCAAAAAGAGCAAAACCATGAAAAACATCAGAAACAGAAGACGAAAGAAAATCCCGCCGCGCTGAGGGAACGGCTTACCCGGAGGCTTTCCGAGCGGAGGCATTATTTCCCGGGATCCATCTGGCGCAATTTTTCGGCAGCTTGCTCGGGAAGAGTTCCATTGAAATAAACTTCCTTGATGCTGTAGGACTTGCTGCGCGTTTCGATAATCGGCAGGATTTCAAAATGCCAATGGTAGTCACCGGCAATGGTGGCCCAATAATCGCTTAGCTCTCCCTTGGTTTGCAGAGTGTTCGGCGCGGTGTGCAGGACCATGTGATAGCTATTCGTGACCTGCAGCAAACGGCGCAGGGTACGGCCCAACAGAGTGGCCAAATGACGCCGGTTTTCACCCGGAGAGGCAGCTTCGAATTGGTGATTGTGCGTCTTGGGCATGATCCACGTCTCGTAGGGAACGCGCGAAGCGTAGGGGCAGAACGCGTAGTAGTCGCCGACGTTGTCAACAATCCTCTGCTTTTGGCGAATTTCCTGGCGCAGGATGTCGCAGAGAACGCAGCGCTCGCGGTCGCGATACCATTCGCGCGCCGCGCGGAGTTCATACAAGATGCGCCGCGGCACAAACGTGGTGGCAGCCAGTTGCGAATGCGAGTGCGGCCACTCTTCTCCGGCCTGCGGTCCCTGATTCTTGAATACGGCCACGTATTTGAAACGTGCGTCGCGCTTCAAGTCCGAGATACGCAGCGCATATGCATCGAGAACACGCTGGATTTCTTCGTCGGTTAGCTGCGTAAACGTGCGCGAGTGGTTGGGCGTCTCGACGATAATTTCGTGCGCACCGATCGCGGCCATGCGGTCGAAAAGTCCGTCGGCGCTGCGCCCCGGGTCGCCCTCAATATGGTAGAGCGGTCGGAAGTGCGGATACGCGCGGACTTGCCACTGTCCCTGCTGAGGCAATTNNGGCCTGTTCTCGATTTTCCGGACACAGCGGGCAGGGGCCGGCTCGTTCTTTTTGACGCTCCGGATGGCCGACGACTACCCAGCTGCGAGTGATGGGGTCTTTACGTAATTCCATTTAGTCCCTGTGCAAAAACCGTATGTGAAAAATGTGGCGGTTATCTTATAACGAAGTCTCGCTGGAGGACAAAACCAACTGGTGGTAATTTGCGAAGCCAGATCATCTCAAGTCTACGCTGCATGGCGCTCGCGATTCTCAAACACACTCGCACGCGAAAATGCGGAGAGACGAACCCGATAGGAGAATTTTTGAGCAGACTTTCTGCCAACGGCTCCAGACCCGCGAACGCCGCTGAGAAAAAATCGGCCATTCGCCCAGCCATTCGAAAGATGACCGTAGTGCCGATGATCGCGGCCACCTACTTCATGGTGGCCGGCGGCCCGTACGGCCTGGAGGACATCATTCAGAAAACGGGATATCGTGCGACGTTGATGATCCTCCTGATCACGCCCCTACTGTGGAGCGTTCCGACGGCGATGATGGTCAGCGAACTTGCTACGGCGATTCCGGAAGAGGGCGGTTTCTACGTTTGGGTGCGGCGGGGCATGGGACGTTTCATGGGGTATCAGGAGACGTGGCTGACTCTGGCAGGCAGTGTTTTCGAGATGGCGCTGTATCCCAACTTATTCGTCGATTACATCGGACAAATCGCGCCGGGAGTTGTGGCTGGAAACCGCGGCCTGGCAATCGGATTCGCAATGATCGCATTGTGCACCGCGTGGAATATCGTGGGCGCACGCGCCGTCGGTGATGGGTCCGTATTTCTCAACGTTGCGCTCCTCATACCGTTCGTGGCGCTAATCGTGTTCGCCATGTTTCATGCGCACACGGGAACGGCAATTGCGGTTCCCCTCCGCCACGCCGATTTGCTCGGCGGAATTCTGATTGCGATGTGGAATTACATGGGATGGGACAACCTTTCGACGATCGCGGGCGAAGTCGCGAATCCGCAGCGTACTTATACCCGCGCGATGTACGGAACAGTGTTGTTGGTCGTGGCGAGTTATTTCCTGCCTGTAGTAGCCGTGGCGCGGACCGGAATAGACCCAAACACCTGGACCACAGGAGGATGGGTAGATGTCGGGCGATTTATCGGCGGCGAAGGACTCGCGATTGCGATCGCGATTGCCGGGGTGATTTGCGCTGTGGGATCTTTCGGCGCCCTAATGCTTTCCTTCACGCGCTTGCCTTCAGTGATGGCCGAGGACGGTTATCTACCGAAGATATTTGCGAGGCGAGGTGCGCGCACGGGAGCGCCGTGGATCGCCATTCTGGTTTGCGCGCTTTTCTGGGCGATATGCTACCCGCTGGGTTTCGAGCGCAGCCTGATTCTCGACGTACTTCTCACCGGATTGAGCATCCTGCTGGAATTCTGGGCGCTGGTTGCACTTCGGATCCGCGAACCGAATCTTGCGAGGCCTTATCGAGTTCCGGGAGGAACCGCTGGAACGATTCTCATAGGGCTACCTCCGCTCGCGCTGATCGTCGCGGGTAAGCCCGCTACGAAACTCCNNTGATCGGCAACACGAATGAGTTGGTGATCGGCATCGGCATCATCGCCGCGGGCGCGGGAATGTATTTTGTTAGCCAGGTCATCCGGAAGAAAAAATCAGCCTAGCACCAGCGGATCGCGCGGGCCCAAGAGCTGCGTGCGGTTTCCAAATTCCCGCGCGTAACAGCGTGATATTCTGGCACGTGATGACGGAGATCGGGAAGAGCGACTTTTCATTTATGTCCGCGGCGATCGAAGAGGCACAGGCAGCGGCGGCGCGGGGCGAGGTACCGGTGGGGGCGATCGTCGTTGTCGAGGACCGCATCGTAGGGCGCGCAGGAAACCGCACCGTTGCAGATTGTGACCCGACGGCTCACGCCGAAATTATTGCGCTGCGCGAAGCCGCAAGAGTTCTCGGAAATCACCGGCTGCTCGGGGCAACGCTCTACGCCACGATTGAACCGTGCGCGATGTGTGCCGGAGCGATCGTGCAGGCCCGGATTGGACGTCTGGTATATGGCGCCGACGATGCGAAAGGCGGCGCCGTGCGCTCCGGCTTTTCCGTTCTCGATCACCCACTGCTCAATCACCGCGTGGAAGTGACCCAGGGAACGATGGCGGAAGAATCCGCGGCGCTGCTCAAGAATTTCTTTGCGGCGAGGCGGTAGAAAAACTCAGGGACGGATGGCAATCAACATACTGAAAAACAAGGATGAATTCATTTTCCTGCACATATGAACCGAGGACCGACACCGAGAGCATACGGGATGGTTTCCTGGCTCTTGGCACTTCCGATGCTACTTTGGTTTATGGGGTATTCATTGGGACGAAGAATGCCCTTTGAACTTCTTTACTTTCCTTTGGGGGCGGTGCTATGACTCATCATCTGCATCAGGAATAAGACAATTCGTTTAGACGACCTGGGGATCAGCCAAGGATTTTCGCTATTCCAAAGACTCATCAAATACGAAGGCATTGCGGGCGTTCGCAAGGAGGTTCGTTCGTTTAAAGGCGTTTCGGCGGTGGTACTCTTCGTTTCGGAGCAGGCCTCGACAAAGCGAATGGTGATTCCCATCGCGTCTTTCGACCGGGCCGCGCTCTCTCAATTCATGGGTGCATTGGCACGCAGAGCACCTCAAGCACACATGGAAGCCGATCTGTAATTTCAAACTAGCGCGCTGTGTATTAGACTTTTCTTCTCCTCTGTCTGGCTTTGCGACGCATCTCGACGCACTTCATCAACCGTTCGTGCTGCCGCTCATACCTTAGGAACCACGTCCACGGGAGGCGTTCCGTAGGTGTGAAACGATTCAATCGTCTTGAGGCCCCAGGCCTGGCCCTTTTTGCGTTCGGCTTCCGTCCAGCGAATCGGCTTCCAGTCCGGCGCCAGAATCAGGCGGGCCCCGGCATTGGCGACTTCCACGCGGTTGCCGCCGGGCTCGTAAACATACAAAAAGAACGTCTGCTGGATGGCGTGCTTGTGCGGCCCTGTCTCGATGTAGACGCCATTCTCGAGGCAAATGTCCGCTGCCAGCAGCACCTCTTCCCGACTATTGACCGCATAGGTGATGTGGTGAAACCGCCCTTTGGTGCCCGTGTGGTCGCGCGAGTATGCAAAGTCGTAGGTCTTGTTCGTGCAGGTCATCCACATGGCGGCTTCCGTTCCATCGTCGAGCACGATTTGCTCCGTCAACCGGAAGCCCAGGTATTTTTCAAAAAACTGGCGGTTGGCTGCGATATCGACGGCCAAACCATTCCAATGGTCAAGGCGACGCACGTTCATACCGCGCGCGGGAAACCGCTGGGCCTGGTTCTTCAACGCCGGCTGCAACTCGGGCGGGGCTTGATACCACTGCGTTTCGTAATAGAGCTCAATCTTGTGCCCGTCCGGGTCCTGGCAGAGGAACGCCGGGCCATGCGCCAGGTCGCCATTCGTCCAGCCGATGTCAAATCCCGATCCTTTTAGTGCCGCCACGCGCCGCTCCAGCGCCTGCGCACTTCGTGTGCGATAGGCCACGTGACCTAAACCAGCCTGTTTCGACGCCGTGAGCTTCAACGAGTGCCGTTCATAGTCGTCATACGCATGCAGGTAGACCGAGTTCCCTTCCCGGCCGCTCTCGGTCATCCCCATCACGTTGACGAAGAACCGCAAGCTCTCCTCCGGTTTTGGGGTCAGCAATTCCAAATGGCCCAAATGCGCGAGATCCATGTTCGGTTCAGCTTGCATCACTACCTCCACCGGGAATGCGGATATTGGGATTGAAAAAAATGGCGGAGAGGGTGGGATTCGAACCCACGNNACACTCGCTTTCGAGGCGAGCTCTTTCGACCGCTCAGACACCTCTCCGCCCGGTAGCTTAACAAACGCGTGGAAGGCTCACAACTCCGGTGCCGAGAAAAAGTTGCGGAGATTATTGACACAGCAAGAGAGAGCGCGTAAATTCAAATTGCTGTTCTTTGGAGGACACCGTGCGTTCCACCGTCCTGTCTCTCGTACGATCCAGCCTGATTGCATTCCTCACGGTAGGTCTGACGAATCTTCCTGCAATGGCCGCGAGCACCAAGCCGCTCGGAACCGTCGTAACGGCTCAGAACGCTCGTCTGGATAACGTGAACGCCGCGATCGGAGCAGCCGTCTATTCCGGGGATGCGATCGCGACCGATAAGGGTGGTTCGCTGCGCTTGACCCTTGGAGCCGGCCAACTATATCTCCTCTCTGACAGTTCAGCGACGCTCGCACCAAAACCGAACATGGTCGTGGCCACAGTGGAACACGGAACCGTTGGGTTCTCCACGTCAACGCCCACTCAGTTCGAAATCCAAACGCCTTTCGGTCTCGTGCGTGGAGCGAACGCGAAGGGAATTTTTGGACAGGTGAGCCTGCTGAGCCCTTCAAGCATGCGGATCAGCGCGTATGAGGGAACGATTCTTGTGGAAGGTCGCGATGGTGTCGAGAAGACAATTGAAAAGGGTGAAACTTACGAGGTCACCTCGGTCGCCGATGCNNGATGCTGACCCGAACCCGCAACCCGTGGGCGTTACCGGTGCGCGTTACAACTGGAAACACGTACTTGAGGTCGCGATCCCCGCGGCAATCGTCGGAGGGACCGCAGCTATCGTGTGGCACTATGTGACCGAGAGCAACTCCGTGCCCCCGGGCTAGCCCAATTTCAACTGGCCTTGCTGAATATTAGTCCCGCCTTTTCCCTTGTCTCGGTATGAACCGCGGAACGCGCTGACAATAATTCTCGTAAGCGGCGCCAAACCGCGCGCGAAGTTCTCGTTCCTCCATCGAGATTGCCAGAAGCGTCAGCACCAGCCACGCTCCCGCCACAGTCCACATTGATCGGGTCGCCGCAAGACAGCAGGCTCCTAGAATGGCCAGCAACGAACCTGCATAACGCGGATGACGGATGCGCCCGTAAACTCCGCGTTGCTCGATTTCCCCGCCGCCGGAAAGCTCCGTTGCTCCCACCAGTTTTGCTCCGCCGAGGTCACGATGCACGCGGACAAAAATCCAACCCTCGAAGATGATCAGCCCGAGTCCCAGCGCGATCTCGCCTACAGAGGGCCAATCGGTGCGGAAGAGTTCACGTCGATAGACGATCATCGCCACCGTGACCGGCAGCCACGAGCACAACAGCCCCGTAACATAAGCTGCCGTGCGATGGCGCCGCCAGAATACGATCTGCGGATGCACGACGAACCAATACAGCGGAATCGGCAATTGCAAAAACAGAACGGCGGCTGCGAGCCAGCCCAGGAGAGTCACGCGCGCATCATAGTTGAGCCCGCGTGAGCGCGACAATGTTTTTACGGATTGAGGACATCCTCGCGAAACCGAAGATATTGCGCGACGAAAGATCCGACGAGATCAATTGACGGCAGTACGTCATATAATGACGCGCTAACTAAAAGCGTTTCCATCCGTCGGAGAGAACATCGGATGACTCAAATTCCACGGCGATTGCGACTCCCCACTGCAGCGAGCTGGTTCACGCTATGTTTATTGTGCGCATGGGTGATACCCATCGCAGCGCGGGCGGACGAACCGTATGCNNAGAAGTGACGGAGTTCATTGTTGCCCTTCGCGACAGCGTTTCCAATTTTGCTTTCGACTCAGTGGATCTGAAGATCAAGAGCGTCACGGTGGACGGCAAGACGGCGAAATTTTCGACCGCGCAGAAACAGCTCGTCGTCTCTCTGGAACATCCTGCCAGCCGCGGGGAACGGCATGAGGTTTTCATACGGTATGAGGGGCAGCCGAAAAAGGGACTCTATTTCATTCTGCCCGACAAGAACTATCCGCAACAGCCACAAGAAATCTGGACGCAGGGCGAAGCGGAAGACACGCGCGCTTACATCCCGCTGTATGACTATCCGAATGACCGTATGACGTCGGAAATGTTGCTGACCGTCCCCGCAAAATGGACCACGATTTCAAACGGACGGCTCGTGGGCGTCAAGGATGAAACCGACGGCACGAAGACCTGANNAGATTACTGCAATCGCGGGAGACTTCGTCGAGCGCGACGATACATGGCACGGGGTGACGCTGCGCTACGTGGTTCCGCGCGGCGAGGAATCGACAATCGATCCCACGTTTGCACGCACCAAGGAAATGCTCGATCTTTTTTCCAGCAAGCTTCAGGTGCCCTATCCGTGGGCGCAATACGCGCAGACCTCCGTCCATGATTTCGTCGAAGGAGGCATGGAAAACACCAGCGCGACGACGCTGAGCGTGCGCGACCTCCTGAATCCGAAACTCGTTCCCGAGTTGCGCATAGGAGACGACATCACCATCTCGCACGAGATGGCGCATCAGTGNNCAGTGGTTCGGCGATCTGGTCACGTGCAAAGACTGGGCGAATCTGTGGCTGAACGAAGGTTTCGCGACGTACATGGAACACTTTTGGCTGGAGCAACATTACGGGCCGGACGAAGCCGCCTACGAATTTTGGCGCGATCAGCATACGTGGTTCGCGCAACGGCGGCTCTACCCCGTGCCCATCGTGACTCGCGATTTCAAAGATTCGACTGAATATGCGGGCAATGTTTACGCCAAAGCCAGCTGGATTCTGCGAATGCTGCGCGAAAAACTCGGGGACGAAGATTTCTTCAGCGCCCTGCACTATTACCTCGTGACGAATCGAGGGCAAAACGTGGTGACCGCCGATCTGCAAAAATCGATCGAGCAAGCCACGTCCACAAACGTCGATAAATTCTTCCTACAATGGATCTATCGGGCTGGAGCACCGCAGTTCGATGTCAGCTATGGGTACGACCCGGAGATGCACCAGGTAAAGTTAGACGTGAAACAAACTCAAAAAGTCGAAGGGCTCGTGGGACTATTCGACGTGCCGATCGATGTGGAGATCACAACCGCGAGCGGGCGCGTGACTTATTCCATCGAGGCGAATAATGCGGCGCAGAGCTTTACCTTCCCTGCCGACAGCGCGCCGCTAATGGTACTTTTCGACAAGGGCGGCAAAATTCTGAAGTCGGTGATTTTCAGAAGGGATCCGCCTCTGCTGATCTACCAACTAAAGAACGCTGAAACCGTTTCCGATCGGGCGGACGCTGCCCTGGAGCTGAGCGCCGCGCGAAATGTTCCGGAAGCGGTCGCTGCGCTCGGAGACGCAGCTGAGCACGACCCATTCTGGGGCGTTCGCGTCGAATCCTTAAGGGCGTTAGGCAGAATTGGCGGTGCGGACGCTGAGAAGCAAATTCTCGCTGCGGTTGGCGACGAGAAACCGTGGGTACGCGAAATCGCGGTCCGGACTCTCCAGAACTTCCCGGAGGATGTTTCGCTAGGCCCGAAGCTCATGACGATCGCGTCGAGCGACCCTGCGTATCGCGTCCGCGAGGCCACGCTCGGCTCACTCGCACAGATCAAAGCACCGAACGCGTTCGATGTTCTGGTCGCCGCGGTGAATTCGGATTCGCCGAACGATATACTTCGCGACGCGGCGCTGGGCGCTCTGGGAACGCTGGGCGACGAACGGGGCGTTCCGATTCTACGTGAGTGGGCTGCGCTGGGAAAACCTTCAGCCGCACGCCAGGCGGCGATTCCGGCCATCGCGAGAATGGACAAAGGTGACATGAACATAACGAAAGAACTCACCTCCTATCTTCACGACTCACATTTCGACGTGCGGCTAGCTGCAATTCTGGCGCTAGGCGCACGCGGAGACACGGATGCTATCGCGCCACTCGAGGATCTTTTGAAAAACGGCGGACGCACCGAGGACGAGGGACGGTACATCGAAAGAGTCATCGGGGTGTTGAAGGCACCATCCGCTCCAAAATAGTTGCGAAAACTATTTGTGGTGCGCCACAAGAACTCGGAGGTCGCGTAAATTGTTGCCGGTCGGGCCGGTGGTGACCTCATCGCCAAGGCGCGCGAAGAAATTGTAAGCGTCGCTGCGCTGCATAAAATCACCGACGTCGAGACCGGCGGCTTGGCATCGCGCAAGTGTTTGACCGTCCGCCACAGCACCGGCTGCGGGACTGTTCCCGTCGATTCCATCGGTTCCGGCACTGAGCACGGTAATATTTCTTCCGGCGATCTTCGGAACGCAGGCGAGCACGAACGCGGAGTTGCGTCCGCCGATTCCATTGCCCGTAACGGGGCTACTTAATTCGCCATCCGCGAGAATCGCGACGGGTCGGCGCGGATTGGTATCGTTCTGCACTTTCAACTGCGCCATCAATAACAACAGCAGATGATCGGCGGCCTTCTCGATCGGCCAATTGTCGGTCGCATTGTCACAGACGCAAACGTAACCTTCCCGCTCGCAGGAATGATGAGCTGCGTGCATCAATTCGTGCGCGCCGAGAACTACAACGAGGTTCGCGCGCGCGAAAATAGGATCTCCCATCTTGGGAGTTTCACGCAACGTGTGTTGCTCGAAGGCATTGCGCAAGAGCGGAGGGAGTTTTTCGATCAGGTTGTATTTGCTGGCGACGCGTTCCGCGTCGCTAACGGTCGTGGGATCGGGCAGCGTTGGCCCGGAAGCGAGCGCGGATTCCTGGCCCGGTGGCACGTCGCTGATTGCGAGCGTCAACTTCATGGAGCGGGGCGCGGCGGCGGCNNCCGTATGACATTAATCTCTTCGATGGGCGCGCCGCAGGTGACGAGCGCGGCATGGAGCTGAGCGAAATCGTCGAGACTCACCGAGCGATCCAGCGACTGCTCGACCATTGATGATCCGCCGCCTGAAATGAGGAAGAAGATCAGCGTCCGCTCACCGCATCGCGCGAGGCGATCGAGAATTACTTTGCCCGCCTCAAAGCTCGCAGTATTTGGCAGCGGATGGCCGCCTGCAAAAGTTTTCCATCCGGGTAACTCGCGGGGAGGTTTTCCGGGAACGACCAGAATTCCCTCTGGCTTAAAGTCGGGCGCGAGGACGCCCGTAAGTCCCTCGGCCATCGCGAAAGAGGCTTTGCCGAAGGCGATCCCCACGATATTTTCGAAATCACGCAGGTTATGCGTCGTGTCGCCGGCATGAATCCGGGATCCGTTGCGAGCGAGAGTCTTCTCAATGCTTGCGGCGATGTCGATGGCCGCAAGTGTCTCGCGAAAAATACGCTGTGCGACTCGCTTCACACTTTCTCGAGGGCAGCGACGCCCGGGCGCGCTACGTCGGAATCCTGATCTTCAGTTCCGGCGCTGACGCCGATTGCGCCGACGACTTCGCCGTCCACAATGAGCGGCAAACCGCCGCGAACAGGTGTTTGATAGTCCGGAGCCGCAATCGCAAGACCAAGCGCAGCGGGCAAGTTGACCTGATCTCCCGACATCGCGGGTCCGGTCGGTGCGCGCCACAGAGCTGCGGAGCGCGCTTTCAAAATCGAGATCGCGATGGACGAAGGCTTCGCGCCCTCCATGCGCTCGAAAAGCAGGAGGTGACCGCCACCATCGACGACGGCGATGTCCATCGGTATGCGAATTTCCTCGGCGCGCCGCTGAGCGGCCGCGAGAAGGGCGCGGGCTCCTTCGAGCGTGAGTTTCGAATGATTGCGTGTGATATGCAGCATGCCTGCTTCTCCCATGAATTATAGGCCGATCGCGTCAGCGTTGAGCGCGTTCGGCGGACGGCGGCCCTCGAAAAGCGATGCAGCGTTCGTCGCTGCCATTACGGCCATCTTGGTGCGCGTGTCGACGGTGGCGCTCGCGATGTGCGGCGCGAGAATCACATCTTTGCGACCGAGAAGCGCAGGATGGACCTTGGGCTCCTGTTCGTACACGTCGAGAGCCGCGCCCGCGATTTTCTTGGCCTCGAGGGCTTCGGCAAGCGCGGCTTCGTCCACCACTGGACCGCGCGAAGTGTTGATGAGATACGCGATCGGCTTCATTTTTTCGAACGCAGACTTCGAAATCAGATGGCGAGTCTCGGGGAGCAGCGGCACGTGCAACGTGACGAAATCAGCTTCGTGCAAAAGATGGTCCAGTCCCACGAACTCCGCCCGTAATTCCGTTTCGACGTCGGTCGGCTGGCGCGCCTGGTCGTGGTAGAGGACGCGCATCTGAAAACCTTGCGCGCGACGCGCGACGCCCCTGCCAATTCGGCCGAAGCCGATGACGCCGAGCGTCTTGCCCCAAACATCTCCGCCGAGGAGCTGGTCGAGGTCCCATCCAGGCCACGTGCCGGTGCGAATCCACGCATCGCCTTCGACGAGCCGGCGAGCAATCGCCATCAGAAGCGTCCACGCAAAATCGGCAGTCGTCTCATCGAGAACGCCCGGCGTGTTCGTGGCGATTACTTTGCGGCGCGTGCAGGCGGGCAAGTCGATATTGTCGTAGCCGACGGAAACGGTCGCGACCAGGCGGAGCTTGGGCGCGGCGGAGAGAAGCTCGTCGTCCACTTTTTCAGTGAGNNGAACGACAAGTGCGTCTTTTTCGGCCACGCGCTTGAGCAGTTCGGCACGAGGGATGCGCTCAGGCCGCGTCCAGTATTCGACGTCGAAATTCTGATCGAGGATTGCTCGCGCCGCCGGAAACAGGGGACGCGTGACGAGAGCTTTTGGCTTTCCCAAAACGCACCTCACACTGAAAAGTTATTCTTCGAAGTTGAGTAGCATACACCAGGGGACGGCGGATGACCCAGAGCACGGCAAGCTTAGGCGAGCTTTTTGGTGTCTAGCTCGCCGAGTCGCTACCTGGGAGTGGTTGTCGTGTCGTTAGCAAGTCAAAATG
>PKUY01000314.1 GCA_003131705.1 Acidobacteriota bacterium
TTAGAAGCAGCGCGCCGAGTCCATTTCACCACCCGTCACCGAGGCGCGGCCCAAATCCTGGCGGCAGTATAACACTGAAACATGTGCGGAATTTTATGGATCGGGTAAACACCTTATTGCGGGGTACATTTCCTGGTACGAATCCAGAGCGAAGGAACCAATTCGAATCGCCGCGGACGCGCGGGTACTAGGACAGGACTTGTCCGGGAATCCGACCTATCAGGACTTGGCCTCTATCCGTGGAGCCGGAAGCTACAACGTTGCTCAGGACTTCTTCCCTCTGAGGGGACGCTTGTAAATGCCTCGGCCTTGAGGAGGCTTCTTGCCAACGCAAGGCAGCCGATGTAGATAAATTCCGAGTTCTGCGTCTTTCGCAAACCAGGCGCTACCTGCACCCCTCGGCGACAATTGAAAACCGCAATCCTGCTCTTCCGTGAGGGCAAGAAGGATTTGAGCAAGGAATCTCAGAGAATTCGAAGTACCCTCGATCAAAACAGTATCTCGATCTAATTTCCTGACCGTGAGTTTTGCCTTTTCAGCACTTCTTGAATAGAGATCAATTACGCCATTTATTGGCAGCTTCTTGTCGCGACGCATCTAAATGCTCCTGACACAGTCTCGGAAAAGTATCTCGGCAGATTATCAAAGCGCGCGCTTTTCATCCATGCATCCGACCAGTTGAGCTCGCAGCGCTTACCGGAGAAGTCCTATAAAAGAGAATGTCAAGAGACATATCTCACTGTCGGCTCGGTGCCGACCCTCTTTTGTTTCGGCATTCAGCCTAATCGTTTGAACGTGCACTCGTGATCGGCGAGTGGTCTTCCTCAGGAAGTCGTTGCTTCGTTTCGTCACGCGAAACGGTGAGATTCTTCTTCCCGCCTGTGGTTCCATTGCACTGTCCTGACGGCGCCATTGGTTTCCTGAAACAAACAAGCACAACGGTTATCCGCTCAGATAAGCGGTAACTCATGGTCCTATTGGAGACTCGTGGCCTATGACTTTCTTTGGTTATCCGAGGGGGCATAGGGTGGAGACTTCCGTGTTCCAACAACACGGTGGCCTGACTTTTCCGGTGGATACTCTCCCTCGAACCAAGCGTCTCAAGAACCCGATGGCCACCACCAAGGATGATCCCCAGGATGGAACGGACTCTCCTTCAGAGGCGCTCAAGCTGCTTGTTTCAAATAATGGGCGTCGAAACTGACTCCTTTCTTCCAAACGATCAGGGTGATCGCAGCAATCTTGCGCGCCAAGGTGAGACGAGCCATCGTTGGTCGCATCCCTTTGGCGAGCAATGCCTCGTAAAAATCGCGGAGCGGTCCATGGCAGGTGCTCGCTCTCATGGCCGCACCCTTGAAGATGTTCTTGAGATCATGGTTATGGTTCGCATTGAGCCCACGAAGTTGCTGTGGTTTCTTAGAACGTTGCAGCTGTCCTTTGATATAGCGGTATTGCGCGCTGTCGTGGGTCTCCAACGCAAGCCCGCTGTAGGTCCACAGCTGCCGCTTGGTGCGGAATCTATGGGGTGTCTGCAGCAACGCAACCAATTGAGCCGCCCGAAGCGGTCCAATACCAGGAATCTGGCGTAGCAACTTCGTTGCGCTGTGCTTCCGGCCCTCGGCCAACAGCTCTTTCCGGGCTTGTTGGTGCAGCGGGCGCAGGGCGTCGAGTTGCTGGTAGTAAAGTTCCGCCCGCCGGCGCACGCCGGCCTCGGTAATTTTCGCCAGCCATTCGGCGCGATGGCGCGGTGCGTAGACTTGCGTCCCTGCACAGGGAATGGCCCAACTCCGATACAACGCCTTGAGCCGATTCATCACACGCCCGAGGTCCTTGCTAATCGTCAAATAGCTGCGGGACAATTCCTTCAACATGCGCAGGCCGTTCTCTCCGTGGTAGACCGCGGAAAGCGATCCATTGCGCAGTAGCTCGGCTAATTTCCTGGCATCGATGCGATCGCTCTTGTTGCCTTCTTTCAGCAAGGCATTCTTTCGTGGATTACACACCACCAGCTCCGTGACGTGCGGCTTCAGCAGGTCATACAACCAAGCAGCCCAGGTGCCTTCTTCAAAGGTGACGTGCAGGCTTCCGCTTAGCCCTTGGAAAAACTGGAGAATGGTGCTGACCTTGGTTTCGATGACGCATTCCATCACCAGCTTGCCAGAGGAATTTAGGACCGCGATCGAGATCGCTTCCTTGTGAACATCCATCCCGATATACTTCATTTTATCCATACAAAGGGTGCTCCTTTCTGGAGAGGTTCGAGCCGAACACTCAAAACCTACTCCAAAAGAGGCGCCCTTTTATAATGCGTGGGTACTGGGACCAAGATGTTCGGTTAATCCCACCGCGACCGTCGATGGTATTCCCCGCTACCAAGCCCGCCGACGTCGACAATTACGGCGAGGATCAGGATGAGCAAATTGACACCCGCAAGCGGCTGATGGGTATTAATCATCCACGCGTAAACCAGAGTTGTGAGTGGTAGAAAGATGAATCCAAGTAGCGGCACAATCAGCCCGTGATAAGCGTGTTGAAGATAATTTGACAAGAAAAAGATGAGCAGGAGTGCAATTCGGGGAAAAGCCACAAGTAGAATGACCAAAAGACAGGGCATCGGGATTGCGCTCCTTTTTGCATCGGACCAACTGCTGAAGTTCAGCGGTCACCCCTGACCTTCTAACCAAAAATTTGCCAACCGTCAATCCCGCAACGAGTGTAGGTCTGCGGTTTGAGCCCGCACGGGCCTACCACTTATCCCCCTGATTCTTCCTACCATAGCTGTTAAATCTGAGAATTCTTCGCTGTGGGCCGTGGGATTGGTTTGGCGCAACCGAGAGGCTACAGGGCGCGTTCCGGCCATAGGTGAGGGCCATGCGGAACAATTACAATGCAGGACCAGATCAACCGTTCAGGAGTTTTTTCACCACGTCCGCAGCGCGGTAGACCGGCTCGCCTTGCGGCAGGAATCGCGCAATTGCGGTCAAGTCGTCCCCCGAGGTCACTAACCCTTCTTCAACGTACCGACCGCTCCGAACCTGGGGATGTCCGATCGTTGCCACTAACGCATTGCAGAGGCACGTCCCATACGCTCATTGCCTTGGACAAGTAGCACCCATTCCAGAAGCCGACCACGCTGATTGTGAAGGAAG
>PKUY01000080.1 GCA_003131705.1 Acidobacteriota bacterium
CGCTCAACAACATCATTCTCACCGGCGACGCTCTGCAGGTTTTCAATGGCGTTTGCGGCGCAGAGTCCGGGCAAGTTCCCGTTGCAGCCGCGGCGCCAGAAATGCTTTTTTCAGAAATCGAGGTGCAAAAGCGCGAAAAGGGAACGAACAGGCCCCCGCTTCTGCCGCCTCCTGGATTCGGAAATCCAATCGCGCCTTCAGCCACAAAATCGCTAACCGAATTGGCACCCAAGCCATGAGCGCGCGAACGAAAATAGTGCTGGGCTCTTCGTTAATAGTATGGCTGCTCTCGATTGTCTGCCCCATCCCCGCGATGGGCCAGCAGGTGGGAACGCAGCCGAGCGCCTCCGGACCGAGTGCCACCTCCTCCGACCCCTTGCTCCGCGCCATGCGAGAGGAGCTGGAGCGCTCGAAGTCGCATCTGAAAATGGAAAATGTTCCCGCCCCCTACTACATCGAGTATCACCTCTCGGACGCTACATCCTATGACGCGGAAGCCGCCTTCGGATCGCTGCGCCAGGATCAGTGGAGTCACGGACGCTACGTGAGGGTCGTCGTTCGCGTGGGGGATTACAAGCAGGATAGCTACTTTGGGCCCGGAATTGGTGCAGTGAATTTCGCGCCGATCGATAATGACCCGGTTGCCTTGCGCTGGCAATTTTGGATCGCGACCGACCAGGCATACAAAGCTGCGAGCGAGGCGCTGGCACAGAAAAAAGCGGCCCTTCGTCAGTACACCTCCGACCAGCCTTTCGACGACTTCGCGCATGCCCCTGTGAGGGAATCCATCGGGCCTTTAGCAAAGCTCGATTTCGACCCGAAGGCCTGGAAAGAGATGCTCGAAACTTCCACGGCCGCGTTTCGCTCCGATCCGAAAATCGAATCTCTTAACGCGGCGGTTCATTTTCGCGCGGTTAACCAGTATCTTGTGAATTCGGAAGGAACAATCACTCGTTACGGCTACACGATCTACCTGCTGAATGCCGCGGGCTCGACCCAGGCTGCTGATGGCATGCGCCTCGGTCGTTCGCCTTATTACACAGCGGCGAATCTGAAGGAATTACCCACTGCGGAGCGGTTTGAAGCCGACACTGTGAAGATGGTCGAAACTTTAAAGGCTCTCCGCGAAGCTCCCATGGTCGCGGAAGATTATCGGGGTCCTGTGCTTTTTTCGCCGGACGCCGCAAGCGACATTTTCAATGGATTGGTCGGACGCAATGTTTTGGGTGCAAGGCCCAGGCCCGGAGATTCCGCGCGAACTACGGGAGACTACGCTTCAAATTACAAGAGCCGCGTTCTGCCCACATTTTTATCCGTCACCGATGACCCGACTACGAAAGTGTTCAAGGATAAAACGCTCATCGGCAGCTACGACACGGATGACGAGGGCGTCCGCGCAGTGAAAGTTCCAGTNNCCTGCTCGGCCGGGAGCCTATCCGCGATTTTCCGGAATCAAACGGCCATGGCCGGGCAGCGCCCGGGCAGTTTTCATCGCCCAACATCGGAGTCTTGATTGTCGAGCCGAAACAATCTTTCTCTCCCGAGGAATTGAAGAAAAAGCTAATCGATATGTGCCGGCAGGAAAACAAGGAGTTCGGTTACTACGTGGAAACACTGGGTCCCGGATACGAGCCGCGCCTGCTCTATCGTGTCTACGAAAAGGACGGGCACCAGGAACTTGTGCGCGGCGGCATCTTCGACGAGCTGGATACACGCGCGCTCCGCAACGAATTCATCGCAGCAGGAAACGATCCTATGGTAAGCAACCGCGAGGGAGCGGTGCCGACAACTGTGATCAGTCCATCGATCCTGCTGGATGATCTGGAAGTAAAGCGCACCGACGCCAAGAACGCAAAGCTGCCCGAATATCCGGCCCCGGATCTCACCTCCGCCCACTAAGCCCCAATACGTCAGTGCCTGGGAATCCCTGTAACTCCGGAAGAGAGCATTTCATTGCACATCTACGGAATGCGCCCACTGCTGATAGGCTTCATGCTAGAAGATCAGTTTCAGCCCGAACTGAATCTGCCGGGGATTGGTAGCCAGCGTCGTGATCAATCCCGCCGACGCGCTGATCGCACCGCTTGAAAATACGGTCGTGTTTGGCGGACCGAAGTTTACTCGGTTGAACGCGTTGAAGAATTCCGCCCGGAATTGCAGGCTGGTCCTTTCCGACACCGCGGTATTCTTGAAGAGCGACAAATCCACATCAGCCAAGCCGGGGCCGGTGAGCGTCCCTCTGCCCAAATTGCCGAAGGTGCCCGGAGCGGGCAGAACAAAGGCATTCGGATTGAACCATTGGCTGGGTTCGCGAAGCTGGACAGGTCCCGAGAAGTTCGGATTCACGGAGGGCCGGTCGGGGTTTCTGGTGTCTCCATCTCCGGACCGGTTCGAGCCGATCAGAGGCGTGAATGGAAATCCGCTCAAGAAGGTGCTGATCCCATTCAACTGCCAGCCACCGATCAGTTTGCTTCCAAGTCCGCTGGCCGCATTCAGCCAGCGCTTTCCCTGGCCGAATGGCAGTTCGTAGCGGGCGGAGATGCTCGCCTGATTGGTTGCGCTCAAGGCGGATCGTCCCCAGTCGCGGGACACACGATTCCGATCCAACACCATTTGCGCCTGGTTGTTGGCCTGGGCGCCCGTCAATCCCGAATTGATGTCGAGGTTCTTCGACCATGTGTAGTTGGCACGGAATTCCAGTCCCTGGCTCAGGCGATGCGACACTTCCGTTTCCAGCGCGTTGTAACTGCTGTTGTCTTCGGCAAACCAAAAAAACCCCGCTCCCAAGTACTGGTTTGGCCGCCTTCCTACCGGGATGTATTCAGTACCCTGAGCAACGTGGCTTTGATTGGCTACGGTGGCGGGGGTGCCATTGGTTGCAACGCCGCCGGCTTGGCACCCCGCCGCGTTCGCGCAAATCTGCGAGGGGATGGAATTCGGATCGATGCTGAAGAGGCCATGGTAGCCATGCGATCCCACGTAGGCGATGCGGAAAACCGTGCTCTGATTCAACTGTTCCTCTATAGCAAGATTCCACTCCTCAACCGTCGGTGTTTTCGCATTGGCCTGCACTCCCTGAGGAGCGTACGTCGCGCAAGGTGTTGGCACATTCGGCCCGCACGTGGGCGGTGGCGCAACCCCTCGCACGATCGGCACGATCGAGGACAATGGCCCGGAAAACGAAAGCGAGCCATTGTACGGCGGAAGAGAGTTCAGCAGAAACGCGAGATCGTCAATCAGCGAATAGTATGTCCCGAATCCCGCCCGCACCGCGGTCTTTCCATTTCCAAAAGGATCCCACGCCAAACCGATCCGGGGGCTGAACAGCAGCTTCGCATTGTTCTGCGTGAAAACAGAATTGCCTACCTGCGGATTGGTCACAAGGACGCCGGAGGTGTTGATAAGGTAGTTCGCTGCTCGTCCAAAAGCCTCATTCCATCCGGTGGTGAATTCGTGCCGGATGCCGACGCGGAAGGTCAGATTCGGCCTTACTTTGATTGCATCTTCGAAGTACCATGCCCCGAAAAGGCTTCTCCAGCCAAGCTCCGTGGTGGTGGGGACGACTTGAAACGTACTCACGGTCCCTTGCAGAAAAGTCTGCAGGCTGGTGAAGCTCGCTTGTCCCAGCTGGCGCGAGGCGGTGTCCTCATTGTCCTGGATCCGCTGGAACCAGACCCCGAAGCTGATCTCGTGGATTCCCCTGCTCAACTGCAAGTCGTCCGCATAGGTAAAGAGGTTTCGGCGATTCCAAACCCCGGCGGCATTGCTGGGACCCGCCGAAGTGAGAGCTGCAATGCCTGTGGTCGTAACACCGCCTCCAATGACGATCCCGCCCGGGCCGGCACCGGTGACGAAGTCGAGGTTTGCCGGAAAGCTGGCCAACAGGGACGAACTCAGATTAAACCCTGCTCGGGAGAACCCTGCGCGGAAGGTGTTGAGAAAGTTCGGCGAGGAGATGTGCGTTTCTTGGATGCTGGCCACTTGCATTCGAAGCATCGTGTACGAAGCGAACAAGGGGTCCGCCAAGGGCACCAGACTATTGCCGTCATCGATCGTATACGCTCCCGAGAGAGAATCTCGATCGCTCAAATTATAGTCTGTTCGGAGGGTACCGAAGTCCTCGCGGATGTGCTGCTTGGGACTGTTAAACGACAACGCCGTGCCGCTCGGCAGCCCCTTCACGGTCAACTCGGCGCCGTTCGGCTGGGGCCAAAAGGACATGTACTGCAACATCGACGGGTTCAGATTGGAGACTTTGGTCTCGATCCCCGAGGCATTTGGCAAATTGCCGAGACGCGCCTGCTGGTCGGGGACGACGCTGACGTTACTCACTGCCAGTGCTTGCCGGAATCCTTCATAGTTGCCGAACAGGAACAATCGATCTTTCTTGAGAGGCCCTCCCAACGCACCTCCGAATTGGTTTTGCTTGAAGGGAGAAGGGGACGAGCCCTCGGAAAAGTAGTTGCGCGCATCCAGCACGCTGTTTCGGAGAAACTCAAAAACAGTTCCGTGCAGCGTATTGCTTCCGGACTGGGTCACAACATTAACTTGCGCCCCCGCTCGCTTGCCATACTCGACGGGGTAGGTATCCGTGAGCACGTTGAACTCCCGAACAGCATCAATACCAAGCAGCTCGCCGCTGACACCACCGGGCGTTAGGGCGAGTTGGCTCGAGCCCGTATATTCAATGCCATTCAGCAAGAAGAGGTTTTCCGCGGTGCGCCGCCCCGCCACAGTAAACGTGTTCCCATTGCTGGTGCTTGTTTGAGCGCTTTTCATCGCGCTGTAGTTGATCGCTCCCGGGTTCAGGGTAATCAGGTTGTCAAAGCTACGGCCGTTGAGCGGCAAATCCTTCACTTCGCGCTCTCCGACGATTCCGGAAACGGAGGCAATGGTCGTATTGACCACCGGAGCGTCTTCCGAAACAATTATCTGCTGGACAACTTCGCCTACTTCGAGCCGCAGGTGTACCGTCGCTTCCTGCCCCACCTCTAAATTGATCCCCGTCCTAACCACCGCCCGGAAGCCGGTCTTTTCCGCTTTCACCTCCTGCGGCCCGAGAGGGAGAGCTAAGACTCTAAAGTCACCCGCTGAGTCCGTCGTCACGATGCGAGTGGCTCCTGTCTCGAGACTCTTCACGGTGATGGTTGCGCCGCTCACCACCCCGCCCGATGCGTCTTCCACTCTTCCCGAGATTGCGGAGGACTCCTGAGCCCATCCTGACGTTGGACTCGCCATGAGCATTAACGGCGGGAGAAAGAGACTCGCGAACAACAGCCTAGAACTCCACCACCCAGTCACGAACCCCCTTTTCACCTAGACCTCCTGCTCCCCGGAACGAAGACATGTCTGCTTCGGAGATCCCCAAGGTATCCCCAATCTGGATAGCCGGAATTTTCGATTTAGACCTCTGGCTTGTGCATCGTGCTGGCCCAGTTGCATGGACCGGCATTATACCGCGAGCGCGAATGTTTATTCAGGATGTCTCGATTGGCTTGCGCCCGGATGCGCCCGCGTCGTTCTCCTGCGAAGCTAACTTTGAAGCGGAGAATGCTTCGAGCTCGAAGTGTTTACATCCGATTGGATCGGTAGATCCACTCGATTTTCGTTGGCTCGCCTGCGATCACTGGCATTGTGGGCGCGGCGTTTACCTCAGCGAGAAGTTCATCCACGATGTGCCTCTGCGGAGCAAGCGAGCAAACCGGATCGGTCACTGTGGCGTCGTTTGCGAGTAGCAACGCCTGGCATCGGCAGCCGCCGAAATCCAGAGACCGGCGATCGCAGCTGCGGCAGGGCTCGGGCATCCATTCTTCGCCGCGGAATTTCTGGAACGAAGGCGATTCGTGCCAGATTGTTCTCAGCGGTTTCTCGGCCACATTTTCAAACTTCATGTCCGGCAGGCTGGCGGCTGCGTGGCACGGCAGCACGTCACCGCGCGGCGTGATCAGCATCAGTTTCCGTCCCCAGCCGCCCATGCAAGCTTTCGGATATTTCGCGTAATAGTCCGGAACAACGTATTCCACGCGAATGCGCCCGCGCAACAGCTCCTCCGCCTTCTTCAGAAACTCCAGCGAGCGGTCGAGCTGCGCCCGCGTCGGCAGCAGGCTCCTGAGATTCGAAAATGCCCAGCCGTAATATTGCACGTGAGCGAACTCCACGCGTCCGGGGATGATCTGTTCGGCGAGTGCAAGCATTTCTTCGAGTTGATCCAGATTTTGGCGGTGGATCACGAAATTCAAAGTCAGCGCGATACGGTGTCGCTTAATCCACTTTGTCACGCGCAACTTTTGCGCGAAAACTCCCGCATCGGCAAATTCAAGCGAACTCTGTTCGCACGCTCCTTGAAAGCTGACTTGGATGTGGTCAACACCCGCTTGCGCGAGATCGTCGAGCCGTTTCTCGTCGAGTGGAAGGCCCGACGTGATCAAGCTCACGTAGAGACCAGCGGCGCGTGCGGCGCGAATAAGTTGGCTGAGGTCGGGGCGCGCCAGCGGTTCGCCACCAGTGAAATCTGCCTGAAGCACGCCGAGTTCCGCGGCTTCGCGAAATACACGCGCCCACGCTTCCGTAGGAAGTTCGCTGTCCCGGCGCGTCAATTCAAGAGGGTTTGAGCAGTACACGCAATGCAGCGGGCACCGGTGGGTTAACTCGGCGATCAGCGCGAGCGGTGTGGATATGGAAGCACTCATATAAAATCACGTTGTCCGCAGAACCCAGCAGGATTGCAGCGGAAGCCGCAGCAGTCGCGACTGCCCGATGCACTTCTGCGCGTAGTTATTCAAAATCGAGCGCTCGTTTTTCGTTCAGCAGCGCCAGATACCCCAGAATGTCCTGCTCTACCTTTTGTGGCTCGGCTTGCGAATACAGCTTTTGCAATTCGGAAACAATTTGCTGCACCGTGTGGGTGCCGTCGCAGCGCTCCACAATTTCAAGACTGGGACCGTTCAACCGAAGCGCGCGTTCGGGCATCAGCAGCACACGGGGTTGACTGGCCCTCTCATTCAGGCGGCAACCAGGAGCGAGGCGCGGACGGCTGGTTGTTTCGGGCGCCATTAAATTGTCGTTACGGGCTTGAATGCGCCGGGCGGCGGCCAGCCCGGTAAAACATACGCAAAATACAGAGCGTCCAGCATAGCCCACAGAATATCGCACTTGGCCCGCAACGCGCCCAGCGCCAACTCCTGTTCCTCGCGCGTTCGTGCGTGCTCCACGACCCAAGCGAGTGCGAAAGTCGCGTCTTCGGGCGCCTGCGTCAGCCGCCCTTGGAAATAATCGAGGCCGCCGGAAAGCCACGGGTAGTGGTGTCGCAATCGATCCATTCGTAGAGCGATCAGTTTTCCCGAAAATAGTTCGGTCAGCGACGACGCCACCGCTTCGAGAAACGTTCGCGAACGAACGAAATGGACGTAGGATTGGACGGCGTAGCGCGTGGCGGGCAAAATTCCTTCACCGCGGATTGCATCTTCAGGGCGAAGTCCCGTTGCTTCCACCAACCTGAGCCATTTCTCGATTCCGCCTGGCTTTGTGCCGTCGCCGTCGTGGTCGATGATTCGCTTGCGCCAAACTCGCCGAAAATCCGCGTCATCGGTGCGCGCGAGTATGGACGCGTCCTTGATTGGAATGCGGCTCTGATACGTATAGCNNAGCTGTCCACGGGTGAGCTTCCCTTCGTGCATCAGCAGGTGAAAGGGATGCTTGTGGTGATATCGTTCTTCGCCAATCGCGTGAAAGCCCGCAACGAACTCAGCCTCAGGCAAAAATGCTTGCGAACCAGGATCGTTCAAAGTTCCAACTCCATGCCGTCGTAAGAAACTTCCCACCCCGCCGCACGCACGGCGCGATGTGCGGCGCTCTCTTCATCGAGCACAGGGTTCGTATTGTTCAAATGAATCAGCACGCGACGAGTGGTTTTAGCATCTTGCATCTGTTCGAGCAAGCCGTCCGGGCCGGAAAGCGGCAGGTGGCCCATTTGCCTGCCGTTCTTTCCGCTGCCCAATACCCTGACAAGTTCGTCATCGGTCCAAAACGTGCCATCCAGCATCGCCAGATCGCTCTGGGAAGCGCGAGCTTTCCAATTGCTCGACTGCCCCGGCAGCGCCGGCGCGTAGACGAATCGCTTATCATTTTGGACAAACTCGAGACCTATCACCGCTTCTTCTTTTAGCAGGCTCGCGCGCAGGCTCGCACTGACATAATCGGGAAAATTTCCGCTCACAGAAATAGTCCTGCAGGAAAGAGTAGTCTTCGCATCGGAAGGCATCTGCTGGAAAATCGGTATGACTCGATCGATAGGCAGGTCTTCCCAGTGAACCGGGGGACGCGATCGCTCGAGCGTGCGGAATAGCGAGTTCTCTTCAGTAACCGCGCGCCGAACAGACGTCGTCGCATAGATGTGCAGAGGTTGGAACTCCCGGAGATGGAGAAGTCCCATCACGCTATCTACATCGGCACTCGTAAGTATGATTGCTGCAATTGGTGTGGAGCGAGGTGATTGCGTGGGAGCGAATTCCGGATCGCTCAAAATTTGTTGCCGCACGTCGGGAGAAGCGTTGAGCAATATCCAATTTGCTTTGGTGGGTGAAATCGCGACCTGCGCTTGCGTGCGGCTAGTACCTTTCAGCACACGATCGCGAAGACCTCTGCAGTTTGGGCAACCGCAGTTCCATTGCGGGAAACCACCCCCGGCCCCGGAGCCGAGGACCTTAATCCTCATTACCGACTACAGTTCAGCGTTTGCGTAAGAGCTAATTTCGCAGCTCAGTTCAATCTCTTCGTGCTTTGGAGCTGTCCATTCCATGGTCGATTCTCCGGTACATAGGTGTTGTTTGATCATGCTGTGTACCCACCAACTATAGTCCGGGTCGCGGAGCTGGTTCAAGTGCAATTTTGTCGACCTGCGCTTCCGCCGAAAGCCCGGAATTTATCATCGCCTCCTCCGATCGATTATTCCTACTGGAAGGAAGCGCTCAACTAAGATCCGAGATACTTATCGGGAACGCTCCAAGCTCGCGGCGGCCACCTGCCTTCCACCGGGTATGTTATCTTGAAGGCAGGGGTTCCATTTTCTCGAGGAGGACCGAATGGCATCGGCGTCGCTCCGCCGCACCGATCGCGTATCGCTCACTCTGTTGCTTGAAGTTTCCGGCACCGATAGCCACGGCGAGGAGTTCAAGGCGCCCGCGCACACTCTGCTGATCAATCGCGGCGGTGCCGTGATTGTCTTCGAGCGCGAACTCACACCCGAACAGGAAATCCACATCCAGCGGAGGGCGGCCAGCGAATCTCATCGCGGCAGCCGGGTGCGAGTCGTCGGCCAGTTCGGCCGGCAAAAGGGCGGCTTCCTCTACGGCATCGAGATAATGGATTCCGACGTCGATCTCTGGGGAATCGAATTCCCCCCGATTGCCGATTCCACTGAAGCCGTTGCGCGCATGTTGCTGGAATGCAGCTATTGCCACAGCCGCGAAGTGGTCCACCTCAGCGAACTCGAACTCCGCGCGTTTGAAACCAACCGAGGAATCGCACGCCACTGCAGGACGTGCGGCGTGCCCAGCATCTGGACGCAGGCTCCGCACGAAGACGAGAAAAAAGTGACAAGGCGTACACCGCGCGTGACACGTGAGAGCGATACCCGTGGAGCGGGGGCATCGGAAAGCGAACAGCGCGAGCGCCAGCGCATGCGGTTGAAGACGCGGCTGACGGCGTGCATCCGCCAGACCGGCGCGGACGATGAGCTGGCCGTCTGCGAGGATATTTCCCCAGTTGGCATGTGCTTTCGTAGCAAGCGTCGCTACGATGCCGATGCGCAGATCGACGTAGCTGTTCCGTACTCGCCGGACGCCGCGAATATTTTCCTGCCTGCGCGAATCGTCTATTCGGAAGAGATGCCGAAAGCCGGCCTGTTCCGCCACGGAACCGAGTACCGCAAGCTCGGCCAGCGCGCCCGCTGACGTCGCTCAGAATTTGGGCGTCAAAGAGCAGGTGAAACGCCTCACTGTGTTGTCGATTAAACGTGACACTCGTCCTTTTTTGTGAATGAGTTAGATCACATTCTAATCGGCTCTC
>PKUY01000054.1:0-2789 GCA_003131705.1 Acidobacteriota bacterium
GCACGATCACCGGCTTGGGATAAAAGGCGGCAGCAATCAGCCCTGTGCCCTGCGCCAGCTTGTCCACGAAGTATTGAGTTTTGTCCTTGTAAGACGCGGTGAGATCAGCCTACTGCGCCTTTACCTTCGGATCGGTCAATTCGTCGAAATGGACTAGCGCCATCGGGTGGGCCTGAATGTGGTTGGCGATGATGAATTCCAGTCGCGCCAACCCAACGCCGTCATTGGGAATGGCCGAGAGGCTGAACGCATCTTCCGGATTTCCGACGTTCATCAGAATCTGCGTGTGTGTCTTGGGAAGCTTATCCAAGGGCACTTCGGACACCTCGAATGGAAGACTCCCTTCGTACACGTAGCCGACCTCTCCTTCGGCGCACGAAACGGTAATTTCCTGGCTGGTCTTGAGCATGCCGGTCGCATTCTCGCTTCCAACGATGGCCGGGATGCCGAGTTCGCGGGCGATGATCGCGGCGTGACAAGTACGCCCGCCCTGGTTTGTCACAATTGCGCCAGCTTTCTTCATGATGGGTTCCCAATCAGGGTCGGTCTTGTCCGTCACCAAGATCTCGCCGCTCTGAAACTCACCCATGCCACGTAGGTCGAGAATGAGGCGCGCCTTCCCCGACCCGATCGCCTCGCCGACACTGTGTCCACTGACCAATCGCTTCCCGGTCGTTTTTAGCCGATAGGTCCGAAGGGACAGCTTTTTCTTTCGTGATTGAACGGTTTCGGGGCGAGCTTGAACGATGAAGAGCTGTCCCGTAATCCCGTCCTTCGCCCATTCCATGTCCATGGGCGTGTATCGACCGTTCACGCCCGAATAGTGGTCCTCGATCACGCAAGCCCACCGCGCGAGTTCAAGGATTTCCTCATCGCTCAGCGCCAATTTCCCCCTCTCGCTCGGCGGGACGGGAACGTTCTTCGTGGATTTTGAGCCGCCGATGTCGTAGATGAGTTGGGTTTCCTTTGTACCGACCGTCTTCGACAGAATCGGGCGGAATCCCTGCTTCAAGGTCGGCTTGAACACCATAAATTCATCCGGGTTCACAGCACCTTGGACGATGTTTTCGCCGAGTCCATAGGAGGCGTTAATGAGCACGGCATTCGTGAAACCGGTCTCGGTGTCGATCGAAAACATCACGCCGGAGCAGGCGAGATCTGAACGCACCATTTTCTGTACCCCGATAGAAAGGGCGATGCGGAGATGATCGAAGCCGTGGGTGTGCCGATAATAAAAGGCACGGTCGGTAAAAATCGAAGCGAAGCATTTCCGGCACGCCTCGAGAACGCCTTTAACGCCATGCACATTCAAATACGTTTCGTGCTGGCCAGCAAAGCTGGCATCAGGCAAATCTTCCGCCGTAGCGCTGGAGCGGATGGCGACATCCGTGTTCGATCCGTATTGTTCGCACAGACGAGCGTAAGCATCGCGAATGGCGCGGTCCAAATCTTCAGGGAACGAAGCCTCCAGAATTAGGGCGCGTGCCTGATCACCAACTTCGCGGAGTTGATTAAGATCCTCGACCGATAGGCCAGTGAAGAGCTTGCGTAATGTCACGTCTAGGCCATTGAATTTGAGAAAGCGTCGGTACGCCTGTGCTGTCGTGGCAAATCCATTCGGGATGCGAATACCCTTGGGTGCGAGGTGTCGGATCATTTCGCCGAGCGAGGCATTCTTGCCGCCTACGATCGGTACATCGGCAATTCCAAACTCTTCGAACCAAAGCACGGGAACTTCTTCTCTGTTGCTTGAGGGACTGGAGGTAACTTTCTTCGGCGCGGTCGTCATTGCCTTCTCCTTATCGGGAGCATTTCCCCCCGACTCAGGTCTTATTCCCCGTCAGCTTAGGGCTATAACACATGTCGGCAGAACACACTACGATTTTGGGTGTAATGGAAAGAGAGGCTTTCGTTCCTTGACCTTCCCCTCTACGCCGCATAAATTGTGACCCCGATCACATCAACCAGTAATCAACAGCGCATACGATTCTTCGAGCGGACACCGACATTAGGGGCCGGTGCCGGGAGTCGGATTCCTCAAAGGAATCGATCGCCAAAGGAGAAAGCGCATGGCAGTGACGCAAACAGCATTAGAACCCAGCCAGGTAAAAATCGTCGAACCACGGGCCCTGCTGGACCGCTTCAACAAGCTGTCCGAGCAAATCTCACGTCGCGCCTATGAGATTTTTGAACAGCGCGGGAAGACTTTCGGTCACGACCTCGAAGATTGGTTCGAGGCGGAATCCCAAATTCTTCCTCCGTTCCAGCTGCGAATCAAGGAAACGAATGACGCTCTAACCGTCGAAGCCGAAACGCCCGAATTCAGCGCCAAGGAGCTGGAAGTCAGCCTCGAACCGTGGCGGCTCACGATCAGTGGCAAGAAAGAGGCCAAGGAAGAACAGCAGAAGGGCGAGACTATTTATCAAGAGCAACGCACCAACGAGCTCCTGCGAGTCATTGATCTGCCGGCGGAAATCGACAGCGCGAAAGCCACGGCCACGCTCAAGAACCGACTCTTGGAGATCAACCTGCCAAAGGTGGCGAAAGCGGCATAAGCGAGCCACTCGCNNGACAGCCACTCGCAATCAGAACGATTGCGGCGTAGGTTTTCCGGCGGCGGGGGCATTCAAAATGGAAATTCTGGCTTAAACCGCGTCTTGCCCATCACTGTCCGATGCACTAAAGGTGCAGGGGAGGTTCAAGAACATGAGCATTCTCACAGGCACCGCAAGGTCGTCAAGGCCTCGATTGAGTAATCAGATTTTGGCTTCCTCGCTGTCGCTGGCTCT
>PKUY01000054.1:2797-4294 GCA_003131705.1 Acidobacteriota bacterium
TTGCGCTGTATCCGGATTCGCTTGTGGCGCAGATCCTGGCGGCCTCCACGTTTCCCGAGCAGGTCGTCGAGGCCGACCGATGGGTGCAAGCGCATCCCGATTTGAAGGGCGATGCTTTGGGTCAAGCCGTGGATCAAGAGCCTTGGGACCCAAGCGTCAAGGCGCTTGCTGCGTTTCCCTCGGTCCTCGGAAATATGGATAAGAACATCTCGTGGGCCTCATCTCTCGGCGACGCCTACTACAACCAGCAACAGGANNCGCCAGAAAGCCAAACAAGCGGGTAATTTCAAATCCACTCCGCAGCAGACCGTAACTAACGACGACTACGGAGATATCGAGATCGCCCCTGTAGGTCCCGATGTGGTTTACGTCCCTGCATACGATCCCTGGCTGATCTACGGATACTCGATACTGCCGTGGCCGGGGTGGTATGAGTACCCTGGAATCTGGTACGGCGGCCCCTACCTCTCGTTTGGAATCGGCTTCGGAATCGGCTGGTTCGGCGGCTTTGGATGGGGATGGGGCCATTGGGGATGGGACTGGCACCACCACTACCCGATCTTTGACCATCACAGGTACTACTCGCAGAGTAGGACGTTTTACAACCGCAACTATTACTACCGAGGAGGAGGCGTGCGCGGCGGAATTCGTCCAGGAACAACGAGACCTCCCGCCGCAGCAGGGCCGCGCGCCGGCGTTTTCAACCGGCCCGGTGCAACAGCCAGGCCCTTCGAGGGCAACACGCCGGCTGCCCGAGGATACGCTCAACCCCGAGGTCAAAGCGGAACCCGCTCGGGCGCCTTCAGCAACCAAGGCCACGGGGGAGAGTCAAGGAGCTACTCTTCGCGCGGAAGCTCCAGCCTCGGTGGAGGAGCGCGTGGAGGCGGCGGTGGAGGGCACGCCGGCGGTGGAGGCCATGGCGGTGGCGGGCGCCATTAATCGAAGTTTCCTTTATGCTCTCGGTGATCCTGAGATCCAGAAATGAGGAGAAGGCATATGCAGCGAGCTAAGCTGAACTTCGGCGGGTTTCATTGGGCGAACCTTTCTGAATTAGCCGCGGTCGCCATCCTTTTGGCGGGATGCTTTCCCACGCGCTCGATGGCGCAGCAACCGGGCCAGAAAACGTTTTCATCGCCGGAAGACGCGAGCCAGGCACTGNNGGGCCAGAAGACATTCTCATCCGCTCAGGAGGCGACCGACGCGCTCGTGACGGCGGCACAGAGCAACGACGAAAAGGCGCTGCTCGATATCCTCGGACCAGACGCAAAGCAGATCGTCTCGTCGGGAGACGATACCGAGGACGCCCAAAACCGCGCGAATTTCGTGCAGAGATATCGGGAGATGCACCGCCTGGTCAAAGAACCCGATGGAACCACCACGTTGTACGCCGGCGACTAGAATTGGCCCATGCCCATACCGCTCGTAAACAAAGGAAATTCGTGGTATTTCGATACCGCGGCAGGCAAGCGGGAAATTCTGTACAGGCGAGTCGGACGG
>PKUY01000407.1 GCA_003131705.1 Acidobacteriota bacterium
CACGAGGTGACGTCCGTTTACGGCGCACCCATCTTTCTCGGGCCAGTTCCTAGAGACTCTCCCAGAAGGTCGCGGCCGCGCTTCGCCCCTTTGTTCGCGTTCTTCTCATCAAGGACGAGTTGCAGCTATTCCAGTTCTCGGGCAAATATACGTTTTGATCATTCGGGCTACTCGGCCACGCGGTCAACTCCTTCCATGAGAAGNNATCCTTCCATCCGCACTCTTTGTTGAGCGATGATCGCTCGGTGCAAGTTGGGCGTACCCGTTTCAGTAGGTGCTGCTACCTGATTATCGACCTCGGCTCCCCTTGATTCGATGGGGAGTTCCGCGAACTTGCTATGCCACGCCGATCCTAGAAGCTGGAGACGCCAAAATCCCAGGATTTGTCGATTACTTGGCCTGCCGTCAGATTAATAGGAAAAGTCATCACTCTACCCCCGCGTCACGAGCCGTCGCCGTTGCTAAACCTTGCCCAGGCGCCCCAATTGTGTGCGCCGACTCAATTCTCAGCGTGGTAGTCGCCCGCTGGAACTTCGCCGAGATTGAAATTCCCGTTTCCGTCTGCGATGGTATGAAGTACATGCTGAAAGCGAGCTTTATCGATTACCACCACGTCCTCGAGCCCTAGAAAAAATGAGCGACTTGGAATTTCTACCCGCTCTTTGACCAGCCACACGCCCGAACCCGTATCTGGCCGGGTACCGTAATTGGCATTGAAATAGAATGTCAACGTGCCTTTGGCCCGGCCAACTGCCTCATACGCTAGGAAATCCGTAAAGATATTCTCCACAGACCGGGAGTTCAAGCATTGGAAAGCGTTGCCACACGAAAGACCATCCTCGTGTCTTCGTCGTCCGGTGAATTGCAATATTCGTCATCTCACCGTTCGCTGTTGTCAGGAAAACGCTCGGCGGAAATTCAGTCGGCCGCCCAATGGACTACAATTCGCCGGCGTCCAACATCGTGGTTTTCGATGGAACGGGTGCTCTGCGTCGGTCGTATGGGTGATTAGCCTTGACCAACGCGATCTTCCAATCTAATTTTAACGGCGATATGAGCGCAATCACTCTGAAAGTCAATGGGAATACCCACACCCTGGACCTGGACCCTGGCACGCCTCTGCTGTACGCGCTGAGCGATGACCTCGAGCTGCGCGGACCGAAGTTCGGCTGCGGCCTAGGTCAGTGCGGATCCTGCATGGTCATCGTAAAAGGCCAAGCAGTCCGCTCGTGTATTACGCCAGTGGAAGCGGTGAAGGGAGATGAAATCACGACGTTAGAAGGTCTGGGAACGGTCGAGAAGCCCCATCCCATCCAGCAAGCGTTTATTGAGGAGCAAGCGGCACAGTGCGGTTTTTGTTTGAATGCAATCATTATGACGGCCAAAGCTTTTCTGGACAAGAATCCAAAGGCGACAGACGAACAGATCCAGCAGGCGATGTCAGGCATTCTATGCCGTTGTTTTACACACGTTCGAATATTCCGGGCAATCAAACGTTATGCCAAGGAGATGGCGCGGTGAGTAAGAGCTTATCCAAGAGTGAAGAAAAGGCAGCTATGACGCCCAATGCTCTCGCGGCCTTGAATCGTTCGGGATTTTCGCGCCGGGATTTCTTGAAGCATTCTGGAGCGTTGATCGTCGGCTTCAGTGCGTGCGGACTTGGAGTCGAACTCACGGTCCACGCTCAGGTGTTTCAGGGAATCTCCCCGGGTGCGCCCCCGGCTGATCGGCTCGATTCTTGGATCGCCATCGCCGCCGATGGCAGCGTGACCGCCTATACCGGCAAGGAAGAACTCGGTGAGGGCATTGTCACGGCGCAAACCCAGTTGGTTGCCGAAGAACTTTGCGTGCCCTTTGATCGAGTAAAGCTTGTCTATTGCGATACTGCATTTACGCCAGACCAGGGTTATACGTCTGGAAGCCAGTCGCACCCTGCCAATTTCAACCACAGCAATTTGGCGCAAGCTGGAGCGACAGCCCGCGAAGCCCTTTTACGACTTGCGTCGGATCGCCTGGGCGTACCCGTCGATCAGCTCTCGGCTAAGGATGGCGCAATCAGCGTAAAGAGCGATCCCTCCATGAGAGTCAGCTATGGCGAATTGATCGGCGGAAAGAAGTTCGACATGACCCTGGATAAAAACGCCAAACGCAAGCCTGCGAGTGAGTGGACCGTGTTGGGAACAGCCGTGCGTCGCTCGGATATTCCGGCTTTAGCCACCGGTCAGTTCGAGTTTGTCCACAATGTGCGCTTGCCCGGAATGCTGCACGGAAGAGTGGTCCGCCCACCGGTCGTAGGTGCCACGCTGGTTAGTGTGGATGAAAGTTCTGTTCAGAATCTGCCGGGTATTGTGAAGGTGGTCGTCAAAAAGAACTTCGTCGGCGTTGTGGCGCAAAAGCCCTGGCAGGCCATTCAAGCCGCTGACAAGTTAAAGGTCACGTGGACTCCGGGCACCGGGCTGCCGAGCCATGCAGATTTCTACGAGCACCTGAGAAATCAGAAGCCGACCCGCGACACACTACTGGTCGACTCGAAGGATGTGGAACAGCAGATGTCCCAAGCGGCCACGGTCGTAAAGGCCACCTATCGTCACCCTTATCAGTTGCACGGATCGATGGGCAGTTCTTGCGCGGTAGCTGATGTTGAAGGCGACAAAGCTACCCTCTGGTCCGCCACGCAAGGCGTGTGGTACATGCGCAGCACCGCGGCCATGGTTCTAGGGATGGAACCCGAAAATCTTCGTGTCATCTTCACCAGAGGCTCCGGCTGTTATGGCCTAAACGGCGCCGATACAGTTACCTACGATGCTGCTCTTCTATCACAGTCGGTGGGCAAACCGGTTCGCGTGCAGCTCACTCGCAAAGACGAAATGGCGTGGGAGAATTGCGGAAACGCATTTGCTTTGGATGAGCGCGCCGGCCTGGACGTTCAAGGAAATATCATCGCGTGGGATCACGAATCTTGGTTGCCAACGTTGGGGAACCGGCCGGGCATCGGGACTCCTGGAAATATCATCACCGGCTTGCTCGTGGGTTTTCAGCCTGAGCCCTTTGCTGCGCGCACGCCTGCGCCCGACCCCACGAAGTACACCAACAACAGCAACGGAGTGCCCTCTTATGTTGCGGGTTCCGTTGGTGGCACACGTCAAGGCACGGGAGCAATCAGAAGCGAGCGCGTCCTCGTTCACAACGTCATATCGCCGTTTTGGACCGGCCCCCTGCGTTCCCCGGTGCGGCTGCAAAATACCTTCGCCCACGAATCCTTCATCGACGAGCTAGCGGCGCGCGCAAAAGCCGATCCGGTCGCTTACCGCTTGCATCATCTCAGCCATCCTCGCCTAAGCGATGTGGTCCAGAGCGCGGCGAACGCCGCAAATTGGGATGCTCGCCCATCTCCCAAACCGGGTATCCGCAAGACTGGCACTTCCGTGGGCCGGGGGATGGCCTGTGTGGCATACGAGGGTGACAACGGCTACTCTGCCATGGTTGCCGAAGTGGAAGTCGATCAAGATACGGGAAAGGTTTCCGTTAAGCGGATGGTCGTCAGTGTTGACTGCGGGCCGATCTCCAACCCTGATGGACTCAGGAATCAGACGGAAGGCGGCACGCTACAAGGCATGAGTCGCGCCCTCATGGAAGAAATGACGTGGGACGATCAGAAGGTGACTTCGTTCGATTGGTCCAGCTACCGGACCTTGCCGTTAGGGTTCGCCTTCCCCAAGATAGACGTGGTGATGACCGACCGTCCGGACGAGGAAGCTACCGGAGCAGGTGAACTTTCGATCACCATCGTTGCAGCTTCTATCGCCAACGCGATCTTTGACGCCACCGGTGCCCGCGTCCGCGAGGTTCCGTTTACACCAACGCGAGTCAAAGCCGCCCTGAAGCAGATCGGCTAGTCGTCGCTTTCGGGAAACGTCAACCCTGACCAACGAGAGTCGAACAAAGGTGCCTCTACCCTGCAAGGTTCAAAGTATCTGAATCTGTCTGTGGGAGTCGCTCGACACCGCCGCTTATTGCGCTAATCCATCCCAGCCGAAGACAGCACTTCAGCGTCCGGTTCATAGGCAGCCCAGTGCAGTTCAACGTGGATTCTGACAAAAGAATCATCCACCACCGCTTGAAGAAGAACAGGAAGCTTGCTGTGGGATAGGTGGGTGCTACCAAAGCCATAAGTAGGAACGGGTCGAGGCGACACCGAGTCTTGCATTCCGTTCACGAAGACACGTGCCTGCTTAACTTCGCGGGACGATTTAGTCGGTTATCTACGATCCTTCCCGGCTCTTCCTGCATCTTTCGTTAGATGCCAAGCGTCACACCAGGAGCATAGATAGGCTCGAAGCTCCTTTGGCGCATTGACGGTTGCGATCTGGTGTGCGGCTGTCGCCAGAGCTTCACCTTCGCTTACGTACTTCCGCTTCCCGCTGACCGGACATTTTGGTTCGTTGTCCACCATGAGTCCTTCCGAAGATTCTTTCTTTGCCGTGATCTAGGCATTCGCCTCTACGACTTTTCCATTCTGTGCGAGAACCTCCAATCATCTGCTATTACAAGCCAATCAGGCAAATTCCCGATTAGCGCGCAAACCGGAAACTACTTCAGCCAGCACCTGCGTGAACAGTTCATCGAGTTCCTTCTGCTTCTCGACACGGAAATCCGCTAACGTGTGGTAGTTCACTTCCGCTNNCTCACATCGCTGTGCTACTTCTCGTGCTGAACCAATCCCCTGGCTATAGGCGTAGACCCACAAACTAATCAGCAGTTGCGGATCAAACGCGGACCGCCCCCCTTCCTCCGTGCTGCTCTCGATGGCTTGATAAAAGGCCCTCAGGTTCAACCGCCCTACCAGTGCCCAAATGGCTCTCGCCGGGTGGTCTTCGCCGANNGAGGGTTTTTTCACAGCTTCAAGTCACTTGTCCGGTTTGCGCGTTTTTTATCGGGCACTAGGCGGTTAGCTGGTCGCCTGTTCGAGATAATTTCTGAGTACGCGACGATTCGGCCAGAACCTCATTTCGCTCCCCACAACACCGTTTCCGGATGCTCAGGTCGGTGAGCCGCTCCTGCTGATGTGCGCGGTCGCGAAAAGATTGCCGCATTACAAGGCGTTCCTTGAAGTCTGCGGGTGGATTAGGGTAAAACTTACGGAGAACTGTGCTGGGCTGCAGGAATTAAGTTGAGCGAGAAGTCGTGAAGGGCTGTTCCGACAAGGCACGGTAATCGATTTTCATTCGAGGAGGATTGCCATGAAATCACATCTTCTGATCGCGGCGGGTTTGATCGCGGCCGCGTGGATGGCACCGGCACCGGCACAGGAGGTAACCAAAGAAACGGTTGAGGGCGTCACTCATTTCAATCGCCTCGAGAACACGGTCGCTTGCGCCGGTGAGATCAAAGCCCAAGCGGTACCCGAAATCAAGAAGATGGGTTTCGAATCGATCATCAATCTGCGGCAAGCTAGCGAGCCCGGCGCGGACCTCGAAGCAGAGGCCGCTGCTGCGAAAACCGCCGACATTCGGTATTACCACATCCCCTTCAGTGGCGCCGCACCCGATCCAGTGTCGGTCGACAAGTTTCTGGACGCGATCACCGCGAAAGGCAGCGAGCCGGCGTTCATTCACTGTGCGGGCGGCGGCCGCGCGGCCACGATGTGGTTTATCAAGCGGCTTGTGGTCGATCATTGGGACGTCGAACGCGCCGCAAAGGAAGCGACTGCGCTGGGCATGACGAATCCGGGGCTCAAGCAATTCGCCATCGACTACGCGCAGACGCACAAGCGGTAGAGCCTGGGTCGCCACTTGACCTGACCGGGGAGAATGTGTCCAGCGGGAGTGGAGGTACGAAGTGATCGAAGCGCTGGCAGATGTCATGTTGTTCCGGGGGATCCCGGAACACATTCGCTCGGGCAATGGCCCTGAGTTCGTCGCCGAAGAAGTGCGGAAGCGGCTAGCAAAGCTCGGAACTGGGCCGCTGTACATCGAGCTGGGAAGTCCCTGGGAGAACGGCTACTGTGAGAGCTTCAACGGAAAGCTGCGGGACGAATGCCTGAATGGAGAGATTTTTTACTCGCTGAAGGAGGCAC
>PKUY01000105.1 GCA_003131705.1 Acidobacteriota bacterium
CGGACGTACGCCGGATGAATTGCGGCCTGTGAAATTGACACCCGATTTTATCTCCAGCGCCGAAGGTAGCGTTCTGATCGAGATGGGGCGCACGCGAGTGATTGTGACGGCCACGGTGGATGATGGCGTACCCTCGTTTCTAAAGGGCAGGGGCAAAGGCTGGGTGACCGGCGAATACGGAATGCTCCCGCGCTCGACCGAAGAGCGCACACCGCGCGAATCCTCGCGGGGACGCCAGTCCGGGCGCACGCTCGAGATCCAGCGCATGATCGGGCGCACACTCCGCGCCGCCACCGATCTGAAAGCTCTCGGCGAACGCACCGTGTGGCTGGATTGCGATGTAATCGAAGCCGACGGGGGAACGCGAACCGCGTCGGTTACCGCCGCTTTCGTTGCGCTCGCGCTGGCGCTCGAGCGCATCATGCAGGTCGCCGCCGACGCCGGAGATGATCTCGATNNAGCGGCGGGCATGATTCGCTCGGTTCCGCTCCTTGATTCTGTTGCCGCCACCAGCGTCGGGATTGTGGGGGACGAGCTGCTCCTCGATCTCGCTTACGAAGAAGATTCCCGCGCACAGGTTGACATGAACGTGGTGATGACAGGCGGCGGCCGCTTCGTTGAAGTCCAGGCGAGCGCCGAAGGGCGCTCGTACACCAACGAAGAGTTGCAAAAGTTGCTCGACCTGGCCTGCGGCGGCATCCGCCACCTCACAAAGGTGCAACAGGAACTTCTGCACATGGATTTCCCCGGGCGGTCTCGATAGCGCGTCGCGAAGTTATGTCCGCGTCCATGCGAATCCTGCTGGCATCGTCGAACCCCGGAAAGTTGCGCGAGTACCGCGAGCTCGCATCAGGCTCCGAGTTCGAAATCGATCTGCTCCCGAATTTTCGCGACCTTCCTCCGTTTGAAGAATCCGCACCGACGTTTGCCGAGAACGGCGCCGGAAAAGCGCTGCACTACAGCCGATTCACGGACGAAGTTGTTCTCGCCGACGATTCGGGTCTGGTTGTGCCCGCTCTTGGCGGAGCGCCCGGCGTGCACTCCGCGCGTTACGCGGGTCCAGGTGCAACCGATACCGATTGCGTCCGCAAACTCTTGCGTGAGATGGAAGGGAAAGTAGGAGACGAACGCCGAGCGCGATTTGTTTGCGTCGTAGCAGTTGCCCGGAGAGGCTGCGCGCTGGCAGTCGTCTCGGATTCGGCGGAAGGTGTCCTCGCAAAGGAGCCGCGAGGAATTAACGGCTTCGGTTACGATCCGGTATTCTGTTTTCCTGATTTAGGCTGTTCGTATGCGGAATGTTCTCCACAGGAAAAAAATCGCCACAGCCATCGGGGAAAAGCATTTCGCAAGGTTTGCGAACTCATCATGCCTTAGAATACCTAGCGACTTCTGTACTTCTTCTAGCATCCAACCTCTGTAACAAAATTGCTTGCCCTGGGACTCCACGCAGGAGTAAAAAGGACATCTCCCCCCCGAGGTGACTAATGGCGACGTCCCGACTGGCGCCGGAACTCCACCCAACTCTGCTTTCCCGGATGGAAGACGCACGCGCGCGCACTGACGCGCTCTTTGGGCTTCTTCCCCCGCGTTCATTTTACGATCGCCCTGTCCCGGAACGGCACCGCCTCATTTTTTATCTGGGCCATTTGGAGGCATTCGATTGGAACTTGCTGAGTCCAGCGCTGGGACTTCAGTCGCAGGACGCGGTGCTCGGCAAACTTTTCGCCTTCGGAATTGATCCCGTTGGCGGCGGACTGCCAACAGATGTTCCGGGAGATTGGCCCAACATCGCCCAAGTCGAGCAGTACAAAGGNNAGCGCTGCATGGTTCTGGTGTGCTTAGTTCGTCCTCGGCCGCGCTTATCGATGGGACCTTGCTCGAGGTGGCGATCGAGCATCGCCTGATGCATGCGGAAACGTTGGCGTACTTGCTGCACAATCTGCCGGTCGAGCGAAAGACACCTCAGGCCGCAGCGTTCGCCGATCCCAGACCCGCGCCCAGTCCTGCTATGGCCAAAATTCCCGCTGGTATGGCCACGCTCGGGCAATCACGCTCGGGGCCTCACACCTTCGGCTGGGACAACGAATTTGACGCGCACGAAATTCATGCGCCCAGTTTCCTGATCGACGTGTTTCCGGTCACAAACGGCGAATACCTCAAGTTCGTTCGGGCGGGCGGTTACGAAAAGTCCAGCTTCTGGAGACCGGAAGACTGGGAATGGAAACAACGCGAACGCCTCGATCATCCGCACTTCTGGTTGCAGCGATCAAGCTCTCCAGCCACGGACCCTAATACGCAGTGGGAATACCGGGCGATGTTCGGAACCATTCCGCTGCCGCTCGCGTGGCCCGTTTACGTGAGTCACGCGGAGGCATCCGCTTTTGCGCGCTGGTCCGGGAAAAAGCTTCCGACGGAAGCGCAATGGCATCGCGCTGCGTATGGCTCGCCCGACGGAACGGAGCGCGCGCATCCGTGGGGCAGCGCCGCGCCCGATACTACGCATGGCAATTTTAATCACGAGCTTTGGGACGCGACTGCAGTCGATGCGCATCCTGAAGGTGCGAGCGCGTTCGGCGTGATGGATATGGTCGGTAACGGTTGGGAGTGGACATCGACGGTTTTTGGCGCGTTTCCAGGATTTCAACCGTTTTCTTTTTATCCGGGTTACTCCGCGGATTTTTTTGACGGCAAACATTTTGTGATGAAGGGAGGATCGCCGCGAACGGACGCGTGTATGCTCCGGCGATCGTTTCGCAACTGGTTCCAGCCGCATTACCCGCACGTGTACGCCACTTTTCGCTGCGTGGAGGAATAATCGTGGCTTCAGCTCCTCGATTTGCAATGGCAAGTCCCGTTGGTCACTCTGTTTCCGAATTTTCTTCTGACGTTGTAGTCGGTCTGAGGCATCCGGGACAGAAAGAACTCCCATCGAAGTATCTTTATGATGCGGTGGGTTCGGCGCTGTTCGACGCAATTTGTGTTTTGCCAGAGTACGGTTTGAATCGCGCGGGACAGCGCATGCTGGAGCGGTATTCGGGTGAAATCACGGACCGCGTGCCCGGCCCTGTTGTGGTGGCCGAGCTCGGCAGCGGAAGCGGCCAGCAAACACGCTGGCTGCTCGAGGCGCTCGCGCGCCGACAACGCGTGAACTACTATCCCATCGACATTTCTGGCAGTGCGCTCTTTCGCTGTCAACAGGAATTGGGGCAGATCGATTTGGTAAGCATCGTGGGATTCGAGCGTGCTTACCTCGACGGGCTTCAGGAAGTGGCTGCTCGGCGGCGCAGTGGAGAGCGGCTCTTCGTGCTCTTCCTTGGCAGCACGATTGGGAATTTCGACCGTCCCGCCGGAGACCAATTCCTGCGTGAAGTACGTTCGATCTTGCGTGCGGGCGATGCGCTTCTGCTCGCGACGGATATTGAAAAGCCCATTTCGAAATTAGTTCTCGCCTACGACGATCCGGCCGGCGTCACTGCCGCGTTTAACAAGAACCTGCTCGCGCGCATCAATCGTGAACTAGGCGGAGACTTCGATCTGGCTCAGTTTGAGCACGTGGTGCGCTACGACGAGACCGAGCGCCGCATCGAAATGCACTTGCGCTCAAAAGCGTGGCAGCGGGTCACGATCCGGGAGGCAGGTTTTCGCTTCTATCTGCGCGAAGGCGAAACTATCTGGACCGAAAGCTCGCACAAATATGATTCCCAGGGCGTGATTCAGATGGGCGAGCGCGCGGGATATCAGTGCGCCGGGCAATGGCACGATTCGGAATGGCCACTCGCACAAAACCTTTTCTTCGCGGTGTAGTGGCGGCAAGAGGATAAAAATGGCAAAGGCTTCCTGGAATGGCGTAACGCTCGCCGACAGCGATCGCACGGTGATCGTCGAGGGAAATCACTATTTTCCGCTCGATTCCGTGCACGCAGAATATTTTCGTCCAAGTGACACTCATACGGTTTGCCCGTGGAAGGGCACAGCGAGCTATCACCATGTGGAAGTAAACGGCAAGCGCAACGCGGACGCCGCATGGTTTTATCCCGATCCCACACTTGCTGCTGCACAGATTAAAGATCACGTCGCTTTTTGGAAAGGCGTACGCGTGGAGGCGTAACCCAATGCCCGCGGAACTTGTGGTATATTTTTTGCTCCGTGACGCAGAAGGAAAAGAAAAAATCGCCGGCGAATAAAAACAAAAGTGCGCGCAAATCCGCGAGCAGGCGCTCGGCGAAATCAGTTGGGCGCGTTACGCTGGGGCGGGGAACCGATCCGGCGCGAGTAAAAGGCATTCTGAAAGGGCTCGACGAGGCCTACCCCGCAGCTACCTGCGCGCTAACCCACGAAAATCCATTTCAGCTCTTGATCGCGACGATTCTTTCGGCTCAATGCACCGACGTGCGGGTGAATGAGGTCACAAAACTGCTTTTTCCGAAGTATCCGGAAGCCGAAGCTTTCGCCTACGCGAATCCCGCGGAATTGGAAAAGGACATCCGCCCTACCGGTTTTTTCCGCAACAAGACGAAATCCATCATGGGTACGAGCAAGAAAATCGTCGAGGATTTTCACGGCCACGTGCCAAAGACAATGGAAGAATTGCTGACGTTGCCTGGGGTCGCGCGTAAGACAGCGAATGTCGTCCTTGGGACTGCTTTCGGCATTGCATCGGGCGTTGTAGTAGACACGCATGTGCAACGTCTGTCGCAACGTCTCGATCTCTCCAAGAACGTCGATCCGAAAAAGATTGAACAGGACCTGATGCGCGTGATTCCGCCGGAGCGCTGGATTCTTTTCTCTCATCAATTAATTTGGCACGGACGCCGCGTCTGTCAGGCTCGCAAGCCAAAATGCATGGCATGCAATATCGAGCATTTGTGCTATTCGCCGGACAAGACGGTCTAAGTCGTTCGGATCGCGTTTCAGCATTGTATGCAACGCTCCGGCCATCGTGATGTAACCATTTGAGGAGTCGCCGAATCCGTTGTGGGGGACGTGTGGAATTGCGTGGAGGCGGTTTGAGTCCCGGATTGACGGGGATTTGATTTCGAAGGTCATTCTAGTCCAACTCTCTAAGGCAGGGAATGTCGCCACACAAGAAGGTGCGTTTAATTTCTTGCCTCCGCGTTAACTCTGCTGCTCGTCAGCGGAATTGTCGATGGCCTCACCATCACTCGCTTGATCGACAGCGCCAAGTGGGTGGCTCACACGTACGACGTTTGATTGGCTTTGGGAGACTTTTCGACGGACCTTTCGGCGCTGAATCGAGCACGAACCGATTACATTCTCTCGGGCAATAGCGCATATATAGACGACTTCCAGGCGACCAACGGCAGGGTTTCCGCAGCGCTGCAAAACCTCAGACAGCTCACGCAAGATAACCCCACACACAACATGATTGCGAGGCGCTACAGGGTGCGGTAACCCGGCAAATCGAGTCACCGAGCGCTTCAATGGACTTGCCCGAGCACGGACAAATAGACCATGGCGCCCAAAACCACTACAGCCGGCATCTAGCGCCCAACTCGATCGAAAACAACAACATACTGCCGTGGATGCAGTGGGCCGAACAAAACCTTCTCGATCAGCCGACCAAGGCTTCCGATAAGCTGTTCACCGCGGCTGTGGATCTCTTGTGCGTGATTTTCGCTCTCGCGATTGCATTACTCTGGCTGCACTATCGCTTTCTCACGGTCGAAGTAATCGAACGCGAGAGGGCAGAGACGAAAGCGAGAAGCAGCAACGAGGCATCGCGCAGGCTGAGCGTCCGTGTTCTACAACTTCAGGATGAAGAGCGTCGACAGTTTTCGCGGGAGTTGCGTGATAGTTTGGGCCAGAGCCTGACGGTCGCGAAAATGCTCGCGGAATCTCTGGCTCGTCAAAATCCGCTGGACACAAGTCTCAGCCAACTGGTGGGCGTGCTGGACGAATCGCTTTCTGAAACTCGAACGCTGCCTCATCTGCTGCATCCACCCTTGCTGGACGAGCTTGGGCTTGTATCGGTGGCAAAGTGGTATGTGGAAGGTTTTGCAAAGCGAGGCGGTGTTCCGGTCGCAGTGGATATTTCTGATGACATTCCCCGTCTCTCTCGTGCGACGGAGCTTGTTTTCTTCCGCGCGCTCTAGGAGACTCTGACGAATATTCACCTCCATGCAAAATGCACTGAAGTTCATGTGTCGCTCAAGAAGTCGGCGAATGACGTTTCTCTGACGATGAAGGATAACGGCAGGGGTGTTCCCAAAGAAATCCTGGACAGGTTTCAATCATCAGGAGCGCACGTTGGCGTGGGACTCGCTGGAATGCGCGAACGAGTTCGAGAGCAAGGCGGGGGATTCGCAATGCAGTCTAATGCGACAGGCGCCACGGTTTCGGTAACGCTCCCCGTGACCTCCGCCATCGCTTCAGATGACCCAGCTTTCCGCAGTGACGTCATGTCATTTTAATCTCGCCTGGTTTTCGTTCGAAACCGATCGGCATTATAGGGGGGCGTATTGGAAGAGCTCTCTAAACTTTAAGCCGGCCTCGAGCAGCTTGGCGAACTGCTGGGACGGCACAGGCCGGCTGAAATAATAGCCTTGCGCTTCGTCACACTGGTGAGCTTGAAGAAATACCAGCTCTTCTTGCGTTTCCACACCCTCGGCAATGACTCGCAGGTTTAGGCTTCGTCCCATACTGATCACGGCGGTCACAATCGTCGTATCATCCGGAGTAGCGGTGATCTGACGGACGAACGACTGGTCGATCTTGAGCGTATCGATCGGCAGGTTCTTCAGGTAGGAGAGGGACGAGTAGCCGGTGCCGAAGTCGTCGACCGCGATCCAATTCACGATCTCGGTCTTNNGCTGGAGTAACCCGTGCCGAAGTCATCGACCGCCAACTGCACGCCTCTGGTTCTCAATGCCTTCAGGATGGATTCGGTGGATTCGGCGTGCTTCATAAGGACGCTTTCGGTGAGCTCCAGCTCAAGATATCTGGGATCCAAGCCCGTATCGTCGAGAATTGCGAATACACCCTCCAGAAAATGTTCGCCTCGGAACTCCATCGCCGAGATGTTCACCGCTATCGTAGCCAGGGGCAGACCTGCATCGACCCATGCCCGGGCTTGCTTGCAGGCTTCACGAAGTACCCAGTTGCCGATCGGCAGAATCAGGCCGCAGTCTTCGGCAACGNNAGATTGATCTTCGGCTGGTAGTGCACGGCAAATTCCTGCCGTTCCAGAGCGCGCCGGAGACCTTCTTCGATCGATTGCCGCTCGACAGCACGGACGTTCATGGCCGCCTTAAAAAACTGATAACTCTGGGGTCCATTTTCTTTCGCCTGATACATCGCGGTATCGGCGTTCTTGACGAGGGTCTCGGCATCCAGGCCGTCGTCCGGGTACACGCTCACGCCAATGCTTGTGGTGACATGAAGATCGTGCTGTTCGATGGAATGGGCCTCGGCCACGAGCTCCAGCATCCTTCTTGCCGTGATGGCAGCGTCTTCCGACTGCTCCACTTCCGAAAGAAGGACNNCCCTGGCGGCTGACAGTGTCCGAACCTCTTACGCAATCCACCAGACGTTTTGCCACGGATTGAAGCAGTTTGTCGCCAATCGCATGTCCCAGGGAATCATTGATGTGTTTGAAGCCATCCAAATCCAAAAACAGCACCGCGACTTTTTTCGAGCTACGCTGCGCAAACGCGATCGCCTGATTAACCCGGTCGTTCACGAGGACTCGATTGGGCAAACCGGTCAGAAAGTCGTGCTGGGCCCAATGGCTCATCTGCTGCGCCAACGCCCGGGCCGCGCTCACGTCGCGGAAAACGATTACCGCGCCCGTGGCCTGTCCTTCGCGGTCGTGGATTGGGGACACGCAATCTTCGATCGGGATTTCACGTCCGTCACGCCGGAGCAAGGTAACGTTCATCGACAAGTGCACGGTCTGGTTCTGCCTGACTGCAATCTCCATGGGATTGGAGATGGTTTCGCGGCTCGCGGCGTCCAGGATTCGGAAGACTTCGGCCATAGGCCTGCCTCCGGCTTCTTGTCGCGACCAGCCCGTCATTTTTTCCGCTACGAGATTGAGGAAGGTGATATTGCCCGAGATGTCCGTGCAAATGACGGCGTCTCCGATGCAGTTGAGGGTGACTTGGGCGCGCTCCTTCTCCGCGAACAATGCATCTTCGGCCTCCTTGCGTTCGGTGATGTCCTGGGCGATGCCGAAGACACGACTGACGTTCGCGCGCTCATCGAGAACCACTCTCCCCACCGCCGATACATTTCTGATAGCACCATCGGCCGCGATGATGCGAAATTCCGCAGCTCCCTGACTCCTTTCGTCGATTGCTTTCCGCAATGTAGCTTCGACTGCCGGCAGATCCTCGGGATAAACCGCTGCAGACCATCTTTCATACGGCATTGGAACAACAGGGGGAAAACCATAGATTTCAAACATCGCGGCATCCCATGTAAACGCATTGCTGGCCAGGTTCCACTCCCACACACCGAGCTTTGCAACTCCGGTGGCAAGTGACAGGCGCTCTGTGAGCAATAGAAGCTTGGCCTCAACTCGCCTGCGCTCAGAGATATCCAGTTTAATTGCGATGTAGTGAGTGATTTCTCCTTCCCTATTATGTACGGGAGTGATGGTCATTTCTTCGTGGTACAGGCTGCCGTCCTTGCGCNNTTCGTATATCGCCCTTGAGTGCTGGCCCGATTTGAGCACACGCGTGCTTTGTCCCACTATTTCCGCAGCCGTGTAGCCGGTCAAATGTTCGAAGGCAAAGTTGACCCAGACGATCGTTCCGGTCTGATTGGTGATCACAACGCCATTCGCCATCGCCTCTAGTGCAACGGCCTGCAACTCAACGCGTTTCTTTTCGACCAACAACGCCTCTTCCATGAGCTTGCGCTCGATGGCATAACGCAGGGCCCGTAGAAGCCCGCGCGTGTCGATTTGGCCTTTGATGAGGTAATCTTGCGCCCCTTCCTGCAGCGCTTGTGTGGCCAGCAATTCATCATCTAGACTGGTCAGCACCACCAGGGGAAGGTGCGGCGCGGCCGCGCGGGCCCGCCGTACGGCCCCGAGTCCGTGTGCATCGGGCAATCCCAGGTCGAGCAAGACAATGTCAACCTCGTGCTCCGCAAGATGCTTCTCGGCATCACTCATGCACCGCACGTGCGTCAATTCGGTGTTGTGCGAACCAGCATCTTTGAACATCTCGCAAAGCAGACGACCATCGCCGGGATTATCTTCGACAAGCAGAAGTATCTTCATCACTCTTGTGCTCACCTGTTTTGCCTCTGCTGCGGCAACTTGACCTTTGTCAGCCAAAAATCATTGATGCTCTTCACGAGGGCCTCGAACGCGTCCAACTGTACCGGTTGCATCTTTCGTATCGTTGAGGACTTGATCTTCATTTCACGGACGGTTGTGGATGGAAGTTCTATTCCGGATGCGACACTGAAGGCTGAAAGAGAGCAGCCTGTAGTCGCGAACGGATTTCTCGAAGGGACTTAAATCCTATACCAACCGTATGCCGGTTGACGGCAGGTTCTCAGCCATGTGTCGAATAGACCACGGCTTAAGAATTACAACAAACATTTCTTCGGACGCGAGAGAATTACTTCGGGTGTATCGCAATCGAAGTTTCATGTTTTAGATTGTCAAAGAAGGGGCCAAATATCTTGGTGCGAGTCTGCAGACCGTGTATCTTTGAAAAGGTCTGTTCCGGCCA
>PKUY01000242.1 GCA_003131705.1 Acidobacteriota bacterium
CGAGCATCTGCTTCCGCTGGCCGCCGAAGGCTTCGATCTGGCCGCGTTGCACTTTCCCCATGTCAACCAGAGCGGCTGCGTGAAGGTGTTGACCAACTTTTACTCGACGCCCTTGCCGGTGGGAACCAGGGTCGCCGCCAAGGTCTACTCGGCCTACGTGGAGATCTGGCACGATGGGCATTGCGTGGCGCGGCATGAACGCTGCTACGAGCGCCATCAACAGGTGCTGGAACTGGACCATTATCTGGATGTGTTCGAGAGGAAGCCGGGGGCGCTGGCCGGATCCACGGCTCTGGAGCAGTGCCGGGCACAGGGCCGCTGGCCTGCCAGTTATGACCGCTTCTGGTCCATCGTCAGCGACCGGGACGGTCGCCAGGCCGGCACGCGGGCGATGATCGAGGTTCTGTTGCTCAGCCGCACTTGTGGCTCTGGCCGCGTTCGCCAGGCGGTGGAAGAGGCGCTGGCGATGGGCGCTTCCAGCCTGAGCGCGATCCGCTATCTGCTCAGCGTGGACTGCCGGCCAGCAACGCCAGAAGCGCTGGCTGTGGAGATCGGCGATTTGCACCGCTATGATCGTCCGCAACCCAGCATGGAAGCCTATGAACAACTGCGGCCGAACTGGACTGAGCCTCCGCTGACGGACTCAAGTTCACAGATTGCAGACTGGCCGGTGGCGACGGAGGTGGTCCAGTGAGCACACCCCTGCCGATCGAACAGGCCGCCATTCAGCAGTATGCTCGCCAACTCTATCTGACGACCGTGGCCGACCAGTTTGCCCGTATGGCCGAAGACGCCGTCCGCAAAAAGCAATCGCATTTGAGCTATCTGGAGGCGCTGCTCGGCGCCGAGGTCGAGGAACGCGAACGCCGAGCCGTGATCCGGCGCATCAAAGAGGCCCACTTCCCGGTCGCCAAGACGCTTGAAGAGTTCGACTTTCAGGCAGCGCCGCACATCTCCGCGGCACTGATAAAAAAGCTCAGCGAGGGCGAGTATCTCGAACGCAAGGAACCAGTCATTTTGTTAGGGGAAACAGGCACGGGGAAAAGTCACTTGGCCGTCGCTCTGGCCGTGGCCGCCTGCCGGCAACGCAAGCGGGTNNCGCCTGCCGTCAACGCAAACGGGTGCGCTTCACCACGGCGGCGGAGTTGGTGACGGAGATGATCGAAGCACAGGGCCAGCTGCAACTGACGCGTGTACGCAATCGCTGGATGCGTTACGAACTCGTCGTGGTTGACGAACTTGGGTACGTGGTCATGCCGGATGCCGCGGCGGAGTTGCTCTTCCAAGTGATCGCCGGCCGCGCCGAACAGGCGGCAGTCATTGTGACAACCAATTTGCCGTTTTCCGAATGGACGACCAAGATCCCCAACGCGCGGCTGTGCAAGGCGATGCTGGATCGTCTGACGGATCGCGCACACATCATCGAGACCGGCACGGAGAGCTACCGGTTCCTCAGAACCATGGCCCGGAAAGGAAGCAAGGCATGACAAGCAAACAGTGGTACTACGCGCAACTGCGCTGGGCGGTGATGGTGGAAGGCAAGGAGGGGCTGCGGGCATGGAAAGAGGCTGTCCACATCTTCCTCAGTGAAGATGAACAGATGGCCTTCCAGCAAGCGTTGGAGATCGGACGTCTGGGCGAGGATATTCACACCGAAGGCCGGCGCGAGGTTGAGACCAGGTTGGCAGAGGTCGTAAGACTCGATTGCCTGGGCAGCAACCAAATCCAGTTCGAGGTCAAGCTGGGTTCAAGCAAGGCCAGAGAACGCCTCTCCTTCGAGCACGTCTTCAAACCGGAGGAGCATATGCCGGAACCGGCCTTCTAAGACCGCTTCCCCACGGGAGCGGCGCCGCCCCGTGTTGGCCTTGGCTCCAGTCGCCCTACGGGCTCCTTCCGCCAAGGCCAACACGGAATGACAGAACACATGCCTTTAGGTGGGGCCAAATGAGACCGTCAAAAGGGGCCAAATCAAGTTGACGGAACCAAGGATAGAGGGAAGGCGGGTCGCGGACTACGGGCTCCCCTTGGAGCGGGTGTTTCGCAGGCGGTTTTGGCAGGGATCTGCGATCGGCTTTGCGGCCATCACGGCGCTCCAAGGCGCGATGCGTGCGATCGGGATCTATCGCATCCCGCGGGAGACCGGCCTTCAGACGGTCAAAATCACAAGGCGAGGAAAGGCCGCACGATTGAGGCGGTAATCCAGGGTTAGAAGGCGGAATCCATTTTGGACAGCATGAGCTCCGATCAAGAAATGGGTAAGTATTCGCCGCTGCCCGGACCCGCGCAGTTTTCGCCGGCGCGCAATATAAAGTTGGAATGCCCGGCCAGCCATGCGCCAGACGACTTCGTCTAGGTTCCAGTCCACTGAAATTCCTGTCTCCCTGCAGAAAGAATCAAGGAAGGCTTCATCCCGCGAGGGAGCGGCCAGAAGTTCCGCGAAGACCGGTGCCGCAATGACAAGGCTGCCGCGTCCTAGCGCGGCGTCAAGGGCCGAACGCGCCAGAGTGTTCAGGGAATCATCCTCGTTCCAGAGGGCAACAAGGATGTTTGTGTCAATCGCGGTGGTCATCGCCCGCGCAGTTCACGGACCCATCGCACGACGGCCTTTCTGCCGCGACGAATGCCAGGGCTCCCGATGCCGCGGTATTTTTCAAATGGACTCTTGGTTCGTACGGGCCGGACGCGAACTCCGCTTCCGTCTTTCTCAAAGAGCAGCTTGTCGCCAGGGCGAACACCCAGAGCGCGGCGAATCTCGTGGGGCACTGTGATCTGCCCCTTGCTTGTGATTTTTGCCTGCTTCTTCATAACGAATCCTCCTTTCCTTACTTTACCATATTGCTCCTTACTTATGGAAATATGAAGTCAATCGGGGCAAAGCAGGGAGCCAGAAGCAAAGGCCTCACGCCCCCGTTCGGGTTCGATCGGGCGCGCCCGCGCGATACTTGGTTGCAGTTGTGCGGAGCGGTCCGGAAGGTCCGTTCTGAGAGGCCTGGATTAACCATGCATGTGGCGGAATCGTCAGAAATCGTTGGGGATGGGTAGTTTGGCTCGACAGCGCCGCGCGAAAGCGAATTCACGAGCTCATCTCGATCTACGGCCTGGATGCCCCCTCAGCCTATCTTCACTCGCAAGGACTCAACCCCCCCTGTGAGTTCTGCACGGGCGGGGATCCGCAATGTCGGGAAACTTCGTCGGCTAGTCAACTGGCAAGCCAGCCGACAGCTGAAACTGGTGGTCCGGATAACGCGAGTCGCGCCACGGTGAACGTAGTGAACATGGTGAACCTGCAAAAGGCACCGCCGAGCAATTTCGGGTCTAGCGAGAACTTGACCGAGGAGGAGGAAGATCGGAAGCTGAAGGCAGACTTTCTCGATAGCGTGACCGAGATGATCCCGAGGATCTGACTTGATGTGCGTTGTGCGCAAGCATGCAGAGAATGAACGGAGTCGATCCCGACCTTTATCTGTGAAACGTTTTTTTTCGAATCGTGGAAGACGCGTTCGAAAGAAAGTACACGAGCGAAAAAATATCCAGATGTTGAAGGACCCTACTCGTAGGCGCTAAACGAGCGGTTATCCGTTCAAACCCGCCTGTTGCGGTCATTAGTTTATTCCAGCAAGGAAAAGGTTGTAAACTAATCGACTTCACCCTGGGGGCACAACGTACATGGCGAAACGAATTCTCGTAACCGGCGCTGGCGGCTTCATTGGGCATCACCTCGTCAAGCGTCTTAAAGCAGAAGGGAACTGGGTGCGGGGAGCCGACATCAAGCTCCCGGAGTACGAGGCTTCCGCGGCGGACGAGTTCGAATTGCTCGATCTGAGGAATTACGAGAACTGTCTGCTGGCTACGCGCGGCGGGATCGATCAGGTCTACAATCTTGCGGCGGATATGGGCGGCATCGGCTACATTACGGCATACCTGGCCGACATTTCTCGAAACAACATTCTCATCAACGTCCACATGCTGGAAGCGAGCCGGCAAAACGCCGTCGCGAAATTCTTGTTCTCGTCATCGGCCTGCGTTTACGCTCAGAGCAAACAGAAGAGTCCTGATGTCACGCCTCTGGTGGAAGAAGATGCGCATCCTGCCGATCCCGAACCGGGCTACGGATGGGAGAAGTTGTTTGCAGAAGAAATGTGCCGCTACTACCGGCATGATCATAAGCTCGCCACGTACTTCGTGAGATTTCATAACGTGTATGGTCCCTTGGGTACTTACGACGGGGGAAAGGAGAAGGCTCCCGCGGCCATTTCACGCAAGGTAGCGATGGCGCGTGATGGCGGCGAAATCGAGATCTGGGGCGACGGAGAGCAAACCCGATCGTTCATGTACATCGATGACTGCGTGGAGGGTCTGCTGCGGCTCATGGCTTCGGATTATCACGACGCGCTGAATCTGGGAACCGATCAGCTGGTGACGATCAACGAGTTGGTCGATATGGTCTCCGCAGCCGCGGGGAAGAAGTTAGTGAAGCGCCACGATCTGAACAAACCGCAAGGAGTGCGGGGCCGAAATAGCGACAATACCCGGTTGAACAAAGTTCTCGGATGGTCGCCTTCCATTTCGCTCGACCAAGGATTAGCTGTTACCTATAAGTGGATTGAAGATGAGCTTCGAAAAAAGACTCGAATCCCCGTTCAATCACAAACACAGAAAGGTTCGGCCTGACTGTTCTGGGCATCGGCGTCAACGGAGACGCAAATGAAGACGGGAACGTGCCGGAAGCGAATGGCCCGGTTGGATTCGTGCCGCGCGAAGATTTAGTTAGCAGTTGGAAATAGCGTTAGGCTAGGGAACAGAAGGCAACCGGCTTGATCGAAATTGCAAATCGCGCCGATAGCTATTCTGAGTGCATGCGAAGGCCTTCCTGCCTCAGAATCACTTTCTCGAGATGGAATCGCAGTCTATAAAGATTGACCGATGCTGATCCGCCTGGGTTTCGATATTCAATTCGACATTCCTTCGCCAGTTGCAATGGTCGCGCTTTACCACGTGCATCATTCCCGGCGTGCGGACCTGCGAGAGCCCGATGAACCGCGTATTATTCCGAATGTTCCTCTCGATGAATATGAAGACTCGTTTGGAAATATGTGTACACGCTTCGTGGCGCCTGCCGGAAAGCTTCAGCTGTACCATTCGACCTTGATCGAAGATTCAGGCGAACCCGATGCGGTAAATGCAAATGCGGGCCAGTCGCCGGTGGAAGATCTGCCTCCGGAAGTACTGCGTTATCTGCTGGCCTCCAGGTATTGCGAAGTTGACCGTCTCTTGGATACTGCGGGAAGCCTGTTTGGTAACTCGCTGCCGGGATGGCCGCGCGTTCAAGCCGTGTGCGACTGGGTGCAGGCGAATGTTACGTTCGGCTACCTGTTCGCAAGTCCAACGAAGACCGCTCTGGATGTGCTCGCGGACCGCAGGGGCGTGTGCCGCGATTTTCAGCATCTGGCGATCACGTTTTGTCGTTGTTTGAACATTCCGGCGAGGTATGCCACCGGATACCTGGGGGACATCGGCGTTCCTCTTGTTCCGCCGATGGACTTCAGCGCATGGTTTGAGGTTTACCTGGAAGGTCGCTGGTGGACATTTGATGCCCGTAACAACAAGCCGCGCATTGGACGAGTGCTGATAGCCACTGGGCGCGATGCCGCAGACGTCGCGATAACAACTTCCTTCGGAACTAGCTGGTTGACGAACTTTACGGTCGTGGCACNNCAGACGAAGTAGCAGCGGGGAAAACGGCGACAGCTTTTTAGTTCTTTCTAAAAGGCGAACCGTACGCTTCAGATTCGCTGAGTAATCGATGGCAGTTAACGTCGCGCCCACTCATAAGACTCACTGCCAGCACTCTCTCCGTCAGCAGGCGGCAGTCGGTTCTAAGTAGATTCGATTTCGTCTCAACTTAGCTTTGAGACCCTGGAAAATAAGCATCTATCCAGAACTCCAGAGTTTGGTCGTGCTGCCTCAGATCACCGATGAGAATTGACCTCAACTCCTTGGCATAACGCTCCCGCAGAAGCCCAGGGTCAATCTCTCCTAGAAAATCCCCCCACGGCACAGGAAGGTCAGGCGTTTTCGACATAACGGAGCATGTCAGGGTTTAGATCGCTCAACAGGTGCCACTGTTTTGCTTCTTCTGAACTGTGTTCCCGAAGCCATCGGCGCTCTGCCTGGTTCAGCTCTCTACAGAAGGAATCTTCTTTCTCCAGTTTGCTGTCAGCAAGTGTTTCTTCAAGCGGCTGGAGACCGTCGGTTCGTGCTGCCCGTCTCCCTAGAGTCACAACGAAACCCAGACGGTTTTGAAGTGTTCGCGCGCGTGCTTCTCGAACCAGCCAATCAAGGGGCATATCTGGATACCGCAGAACTAGCCAGGGAAGCCCCTCGGCAACGCGAGCCTCAAGGTTCCGCTGACCCAAAGCAGTAAGCAAGAATTCAGCGGGATTTGCCTTCCTCGCCCTTCCATGGAGATGAGCGAAGCCCGGGTATCCCAACCAAGCAAGCTCGTGGGCGAGGAAATCAGGGGTCACGTGCTCTCGCACTTCTTGAACAGGAAGCACAGTCGGCGGCAGGTCATAAACCTGCATCAGTCTGCGCGCAAGAGGCGCCGCGTTTCTCCGACCGCTTTCCAGAAGCGAGAGATAGGCNNGACCTAGGCGGGCAGCAGCTTCTTGTTGGCTCCAGCCACGATCCACCCTTGATTTCTTGAGTCGCTCATAATTCATAGCCACTTATAACAAAGATTGTCATAAAATGTCAAGCTGTACCGGCCGCCCGCGATAGTCACTTCCGAGCCGGCATTGCCCAGACTCCTGTGCACGCAATCCCGTACCTGAGGAGGCACAAAGTCCGCAGGCGAAA
>PKUY01000002.1 GCA_003131705.1 Acidobacteriota bacterium
GCCGTGCCGAACACTGTCGCCCGGTCCGCGAGAATCTTCCCGCCCTTTTCCACGTATGCGGCGTCCGGATAACCGGCCTCGACTCCCGCGCCCTTTTCGATCGCAACTTCAAAACCTGCTTTCGCCAGGTTGGGAATTACTGAGGGAACCAGCGCAACGCGCCGCTCTCCTGGAAAGCTTTCCTTGGGCACACCAACGATCACTGCCAGGCTCCTTCGACTGTTTACCCTCAAATCAACGGAGGCGCTGGCAAGAATCCCGAGACGCGCCGCCAAAGCGCCCTATTCTATCGTAGTGGACGCACAAGTCCACCGGAAGATTAGTGACCAATCGCAAATCGCCTCGCGCAACGGTTTTGTAGCGGCCGCCTTCCGCGCGGGCGTCTTCGGAAGAAATCGCATGCAACCGTTACCCTGGAAATTGGATTCCACTAGAATGGTCTCTTCGCCGGTTGCATGGCGCGAATCATGAAATTCCCTGGACTCATCGTGCTGTCCGCCATTTTTCTTCTAGCTGCGCAGATGCCGCGGCAAGGAGTCATCGACATGGACGGCCGCAGCTTTGCTCCCGCCGATCCGCGCGAGAAAGCCGAGTGGACTTTCGCGCGCTTCCGCTACGTTCTCGGCGAACAATACGGCCGGTTCGGTTTCCAGCGGTGGGCTGCGGACTACCCGAAAGCCGACCGCCAATTCATCCTCGGCGTCCGCCGCCTCACGCGCCTTCAGAGTCGCTCCACCGAACAGGTTGTCGACGCCGACAGCGATGACCTCTACAACTGGCCCTGGATCTATATTGAGGACGCGGGCGGCTGGAGACTCACCGAATTGCAGGCTCGGCGCCTGCGCGACTATCTTCTGCGCGGCGGCTTTCTGATGGCCGACGATTCTCACGGCGATTACGAATGGCAGGTGCTACTCGACGGCATGAACATGATTTTTCCGGATCGCCCGATTGAAGAATTGCCGAACGAGGACGAAATTTTCCACCTTGCCTACAATCTGGACGATCGCGTCCAAATTCCCGGCACTCGCTATATCTGGGGACGCCGCTGGAGCTATGGTCCCGATGGAGCCACGCCCAAGTGGCGCGCCATACGCGACGACAAAGGCCGCATCATGATCGCAATCTGCCACAACTCGGATGTCGGCGATGCGTGGGAATGGGCCGACAGCTCCGCATACCCCGAGCACGAAGCGTCCGTCGCCTACCGCATCGGCGTCAACTACATCATCTACGGCATGACGCACTAGCGCCTTTTCGAGAGGTTAAGCGAAAGGTCATCTGGGTCGCGGGGCGTGTCAGGGTGGCGGATGATTTTAGGTGGGAAAAGAACCTTGACGTAGACACTGGCCAAGAAGCCTAGAACAACATACAGGAGGACAACCGCGCCGAGCCAAAGAGACCAGGACGTAATTCTTAACACTGATGGAACGATCAAGGCTAATGTAGAGCATCCAAGAAAAATTGACCACGTGTAGCCGCTAGAAACGCACAGCAAGGAATCACATTTCGGGCAACGGAATGGTAGTTTGGTCCAACGCCCGCCGAATCCAAGTAGCACGGCGAAATTAGCTATATCAGAGCGACAGATTGGACACCTAAACGTAACAGTTTCGGGGTATCGCAATTGGATTAACTTTCCCAAAGCTGCGCCTCACGGCGACCATCCTATCCGCGTCACCGGTTCTGCGCTGTTTCTTTATGCGAGGTAAATGACCAGAGAATGCCCGCAGCGAGTGCTCCTGTAGTTAGTTTGACGACGCCCCGTTCGCCGGAGCATCCACGCTGTCGCCGATGGCGTCGCCGTTCACGACGAGCTCGACGCGCCGATTTTGCTGCCGTCCCTCCGCGGTATCGTTCGAAGCGACCGGCTTCGTCTTGCCAAAACCGCGCGCCGTAACCGAGCCGGCTGGCACAAGCTGGTCGATCAGATAATCTCGCACCATTCCGGCGCGCTGCTCGGAGAGGTGCTGATTGAAGTCGTCGCCACCGACGCTATCGGTGTACCCTTCGATCTGAATCTTCAGTCCGGGATAGGCCAACAAAATACCGGAAATTTTGGCGAGCTTTTCGCGAGCGGCTGTCCGGAGAGTGTAACTACCGGTATCGAAAAGCACGTCGGACATATTCACGATCAGGCCGCGAACCGTATCGTGCGTCTGCAGGACGTTGCTGAGTTGCTGCAATAGCTGTGCGCGCAGCTCTATCTTCTCCGCTTCCGCCTGGGCCACAGTCTGCTTCGCATTTTCCGCCGCTGCATCCGCTGCAGCTTTCTGTTGCGCAGTAAGCTGGCTCGCCTGTGTGGCGGCTGCTTCGGCAGCGGCTTTCTGCTGGCTTGCGAGTTCCGCCGCCTTCTCCGCTTCCTGCTGCTGGGCGAGCGCCGCAGCTCGGGCTGCCTCGACTTCGGCCTTCGCGCGTGCGGCCTTCTCCTCCTCGAGTTGCGCTTCGAGCTTTGGTTTCTCGGCATCCGCCGCCTGCTGCTTGGCGAGAGCCTCGCGCGCTTCCGCCGCCTTGCGCTCGGCCTCCTGCCGCTCTTCATCGAGCCGCTTCAAAGTGATCGAGCGCGCGTCCTCGGCGGTTTGCACCGCTTCGCGCGCGGACATCTCAACATTCTTGCGCGCCACCTGACGCTTCTGCGAATCTTCCGCCTGCTGCAGCAGTGGCTGAGCCTTCTGAAAGCTGGGACCGGCGTATTTGTCCGCGCCCGCTGCTTGCGCGACCTGCACGGCGTTGCGCGCTTCGTAGAGACTCAGCGGCACGCGTGGATCGAGGGCTCCGCCGTCACGATCATGGCAAAGGCCTGAAACGTCGTTGCGCCATCGACCTTCGCTTTTTGCCCGTCGAGCTCCAGTTCACCGAGATTTGACGCGCGCCCTTCCGGCGTCACTACCCTATTTAGGTTCTGATTGAGTACAGCCGGACAGATCGGTTACCTA
>PKUY01000402.1 GCA_003131705.1 Acidobacteriota bacterium
TTATTGAAGTGCACGCGCTCGAAGAAGCCCCGGCTATTCTCGAGGCAGTTGCAAAACATTCTGTTCGCCGTCGGGCAATTTTGAAGCCAAGCCAGAGAAAGGAGAAACCGTGAGTGGAGACAGCACGATGAAAAATCACAACCTCGTTGAGAACTTTTCTCCGCGGGAGATTCTTGTTGAACGGAGGCCTGTGCGCGACCGCCTGGGCAAATCTGTCGAGGGTCTCCACAGCCTCTGGATCACCCTCAACAACCCGAGCGAGCTTAATAGCTATACCACTTCCATAGCCAAAGAAGTAATTCTGGCCCTACGCGAGGCAAGCAACGACCGTGCAGCGGTCGCCGTGGTTCTGACGGGGGCAGGGACGCGTGCCTTCTGCAGTGGCGGAAACACACGTGAATACGCAGAGTNNCCATGGTTTCGACCATTCTTCAGTGTGACAAACCAGTGATTTGCCGTGTGAATGGCATCCGCGTGGGTGGCGGCCAGGAAATCGGGATGGCGTGCGATTTCTCGATCGCAAGTGATCTCGCTCTTTTCAGTCAGGCCGGACCCAAACACGGCTCTGCTCCAGACGGCGGCACTACTGATTTTCTTCCCGTTTATGTAGGAGTCGAGCGTGCCATGTATAGCGGAACCCTCTGCGAGACTTGGAGCGCTCACCGTTTCTACTGGTTGGGTGGGCTCACTCAGATCGTTCCTGTCTTGAAGGTCGACGGCCGGTGGACGGCAAATCCCCTGGTCGTGACAGACCGCGTTTTAGACGAGTACGGACGCTTGGTGCTCGGCGAATGGAAGACAGGACAGGCTCGCGAGGACGGCAAGTTGCTGCTGGGCAAGGGCACCATAGACCTTTCCTTGCTCGACGACGCCATCGAGCAGATGTGCACAAAACTTCTCTATACGATGCCCGACTGCCTCATAAAGACGATTGAGAGTCTCCGCAAGCACAAACTCGTGAATTGGGACAAGAACCGCGAGAGCAACCGGGCTTGGCTCTCGCTGAACATGATGACGGAAGCCAACGCCGGCTTCCGCGCATTTCATTACGGAACCAAGGATGAACGCGAAGTGGATTTCGTCCGTCTTCGTCAGCGGCTTGCTCAGGGTGCGCGCTGGAACGAGGAACTCATCCGCGAGATTGCTCCATGGGTCGTACAGCCTGCGACAACTATCTAGTAATTCTGGAATCTGCTGGCGGGGATTCCTAAGTTGAGAAAATAGCCGAACGGCCACAGTGACCGCCGCATCGGGTGCCGTTGCCCCGCGATCATTGAGGTGCAGAACTAAAATTCATGCGAAATTGCGAGGATTTGCCTCATGCCCAGTGAGAGTCGAAGCATCATTTGCGCGATTGAAAGCGGAGTGGCAAGGATTACTCTGAATCAGCCACCCCTAAATATCATCGACATCCCGATGTTAGGAGAGATCCATAGCGCCCTCGCGCGAATCCATTCGGAGAGTGAGGCAAAGGTTCTCGTCATCGACCATCAAGGAAAAGCCTTTTCGGCTGGGGTCTCGATCCGAGACCACACGCCGGACAAGGTATCTGACATGATTGAGAAGTTTCATGGAATGTTCCGTCTTCTCCATTCCCTCGCCCTACCCACTCTGGCGCTGGTCGACGGGATGGCTCTCGGTGGTGGGTGTGAACTGGCTACATTCTGCGATATGGTCATTGCTTCGGAGCGGGCCACTTTCGGTCAGCCAGAAATCAAGGTGGGAGTTTTTCCACCCGTAGCAGCGGTCGTCTTTCCACGCCTTGTCGGTCGGAACCGTGCGCTGGAGTTGCTCCTGACCGGAGAGGTCGTCGACGCTGCCGAAGCCAAGGCACTGGGCCTCATCAACAGGGTCTTCCCCACCCAGGAGTTTCACCAGAAGGCAGACGAATTCATCGGCAAGCTCACATCGTTGAGCGCCCCTGTGCTGAAACTGACAAAGCGAGCGGTGGACCGGGGCCTATACGCGAATATAAGCGAGGCCATCACATCTGTCGAGGAACTCTACCTTGGCGAGCTAATGCAGACGGAAGATGCCCACGAGGGTCTGAATGCCTATCTGGAAAAGCGCAAGCCGGCCTGGAAGAACAAGTAGCGCTTTACACAGTACACTGGGACACAGGTAGTTCCTTTAGGAAGCAAATGGCGAAATAGGCTAGAGCGGGCTGGTCACCATAAATTTCATCGCCTCGGTGGATTCAGTACGCGACCGCAACTGTTCTAATCCGAATGCACGGGGAGCCGCCGCAGTTTGAACCGCTGCAGCTTTCCCGTCGAGGTCTTGGGGAGTTCGACCACGAACTCGATCCACTTAGGGCGTTTGTAGCCGCCAATCCTCTGCGCGACCCAGTCCTTGAGCTCCTGGGCCAGTTCGTCACCGGGAACGAAATCCGGGTTCAGAACCACATAGGCTGCCGGTTTGGTGAGTCCGATCTCATCCTCACGAGGGACGACCGCAGCTTCCCGGACGGCCGAATGCGCAACCAGCGTGCTCTCAACCTCTGGCGGGCTGAGCCACCGACCGTTGACCTTAAATACGTCGTCGGCGCGCCCGGCATGCCAAAAGTAGCCGTCTCGATCCTGGTAACACTTGTCTCCAGTACGGAACCAGGAACCCTCAAAGGCTTCCTTGGTTCTCTCGGGCTGGTTCCAATAGCCAGAACAAATGGAGTCTCCCTTGATCATTAAGTTGCCAATCCCGCCCGAAGCGACAGTGCGCCCGCTTTCATCGACGATCTTGGCCTCGTATCCGGGTACGATCTTGCCGATGGAGCCGGGCCTTACTTCGCCAGGGCGGTTCGAGATGACAGCCTGTAAAGTCTCGGTGGAGCCCAGGCCATCAAGAATCTCAACGCCAAAGCGCTGCTTGAAACGCTCAAACAGCAGCGCGGGGAGCGACTCGCCCGCCGAGATCGCGTGACGTACACTCGAAAGGTCAAACTCCAACCCATCCTCGCGCCGGTAGCCCAGCAACGAGGCATAGCTCGTAGGTACGGAGAAAAACAGGGTAGGACGGTAGCGTTCTATGTGGGCGTAAATACCGGCTGGGGTAGGACGGGCCGGGGAGAGGATCGTGGTGGCGCCGCAGTACAAAGGAAAATAACCGGCATTCGCCAATCCATACGCAAAGAACAAGCGAGCGACACTGTAACATCGGTCGCGATCGTTCATGTGCAAAACGCCCTTGGCGTACAATTCGGAGCACACGATCATATCGCGATGACGATGGATGCACGCTTTGGGAGTCCCGGTGCTTCCGGAAGAGTATAGCCAGAAGGCAGCAGCATCCTGGCTAGTGGGCTCCGCTTCGAGCCGGGAGGAGGAAACATCTATTGCCTGGCTCAAGGTGGGAAAGCGCTGGTTGGGTCGCCCG
>PKUY01000121.1 GCA_003131705.1 Acidobacteriota bacterium
TGCCGTTTCCTGGGTAATATTCCCACGCATTCTCGCCGTCAAGGATCAGGCTCACCGTAGCCGTGCGCCCTTCCGGCTCGCGATCGCCGATCGCGCGGATGCGCCGATATAGATCTTCGGCCGCGGCTTCGGCGCTCATGCGGCTGTAAACGAACCCCACCAGATCCGACAAATAATGGTCGCGAAAAAAAACGCGAGATTCCCTTCCGCCTCGTTCGTAAAGCCACGGTGTATAAAGGTCCGGACCATTTTCCGGATATCCCGAAGCATCGNNAGAATCCGATGTTCTTCGTCCGCCCGAGCACACCTTCGTCGGTCGCAAACCACCGAAATCCGAGATCCATTGCAATCTCGATCGTCTCGTCGGAAACCGAGCCTTCGGACGGCCACAGCCCCGCGGGCGGCTTTCCAAACACGCGCTCGTGGAACTGCCGCGCCCTCAAAAGTTGCTCGCGCGCATCTTGCGGGAATCGAAAGGGAGGCTGCGGCAGTGGCGTGTGTGGATTGGCCACTCGCGCGATATCCGTATCGCAAAGCAATGGAAGGATTGGGTGGTAATACGGCGTCGTCGAAATTTCGATTTGCCCTCGCTCCGCCGCGAGCCTGTATTCCGGCAGAACTGCGGCCAGCAGTTCGTGCTGCTTTTCCAGTAGAATCGCTTTGTCCTCTTCGGTGAAATTCTTCTCCTTCTCCGAAAGCGCTCGCAGGGCAGGATCCTTCTCCAGATACTCCTCATCCATCCACGCAAGCTGCGAGAGCACCTGCAAATCCCGCCACTCGCGTGCGCTCCAATGCGCGACGCACGCCTCCGTGCCACCCGCACGCATCTGCGAAGCCAGCTCCGCAAACCTCGGCCATCGGTAAAGGTAATTGTCATTGACCTGAAACGCCCGCTCGAGCGCCTCGCGTTTCTCATCCGGCTTGAGCGTCTCGCTAGGTGCAAATGCAACTTCGAACCAGGGCTCGCGGAACTGCCCGCTTGCATACTCCTCGATTTGCTCCGCGAGCAGCGGAACGAAATTGAAAGTCGCATGCACGCGAGGAAATTCCTCCATCACCTTTACCATTCCCCAGTAGTCCTTCAGGGCGTGAAGCCGCGTCCAGGGCAATAGATAGCGCCCCGTGGCGGGATCGCGATACTGCGGCTGATGCATATGATNNAGAGGATGACCAGGTTTACTCGGCTCAATCGACTGCTCCCAGTGCTAGAATGTGCCCCGCGCTACTATGCGCCTGCTCGATAGATATATTGCCCGCGAAGTAGTCTCCCACGCCTTCTTAGGCCTCGCTGTCTTCACTTTCGTATTTTTCGTTCCGCAGCTCGTGCGACTGATGGAGCTTGTGGTTCGTCACTCGGGCCACGTGACAACCGTGGCACTGCTGTTTCTGTGCACGATTCCACCGGCGCTGAGCTTTACGCTCCCGATCGCGGTCCTCGTCGGAGTTCTCATCGGTCTGGGACGCCTCTCCGGAGACAGCGAGATCGTCGCTCTGCACGCCTCGGGCGTCAGTCTTCGGCGGTTGCTTCTGCCGATCGGCGTCGTGTCAATTGTGGCTGCGATCGTAACTTTGTTGACGACGTTTTGGCTCAGCCCCGCGGCCCTTCGTACCGTCGCCCGGCTCGAAGTTCAAATGCTTTCGTCCCAGGCGCCGTTTAGTGTACAACCCCGCGTCTTCGACGAGCGCTTTCCGCGGTNNCGTATTATACGTGCAAGATGTCGAAGCCGCAGCGACGCGCTGGCGCGGAGTTTTTCTCGCTTCGTCGAGCGATGCGGCCGCGGGCCTGGCCCCGCGTTTGGGAAAGCAGTCGCAGGTTTCAGCCATCACCATCGCCGACGACGCCCTGATCATCGTCGGACCCGCAAAAGGACAACTCGAGCTCCACCTCGGAAGCGGCAGCACGCACGAGTACGATCCGCACGATCCCGACCAATACAATGTCACCACGTTCGGCGAGACTGATATTCCAGTGGACCTATCCGCCGCTGCCCCTCCTCAGAAAAACAGTCCCCTTTCGCTGGCCGAACAGCCAACAGCGGCGCTCCTCACCAACAACGGACCCCACTGGCGCGCAGCTCATGTCGAATTCCAACGCCGCATCGCCTTTCCCGCCGCTTGCCTGGTCTTTGCTCTTCTCGGCGTGCCGATGGGAGTCCGCCCCCGTCGCNNCCGGTCGGCTGATGGGCCGCGTGGTACTCCGACGCCGGCTGGCGGCCGACCGTCAGCAGTTGCCAGTCCGTGCGGGGACCCCCGTCGCGGCGGTCGCGCCGCCGCGCTGGTTCTTACGTTGATTTTGACCGGCGGTTACTATTTCCTTTTCGTGGCCGGCGATCATATGGCAGCGCAGGGCCGCTTCTCCCCTTGGCTCGGCGTTTGGGGCGCCAACATTGTGGGCACGATCGCGGGTCTGTTCTTTCTACGCCGCGTTGAGAATATCCGCAGGCCCGGCCGCGTTGTCGTGTGGCTCGAATCCCTTTGGTTCAGATTGAAAGCCCGCGACAAAGCGGATCTTGCTGCCGCATCCGCCTCAGTCTCGAATGGCCCGTTGAGCCTGCCGCAGTCGCGCGCTTTCGGTTTACGCCACGCATTCCGCGCCAACAGAGCCATGGGTTTCCCCATGCTCATCGACGTCTACCTTCTGCAGCAGTTTTTTTACTACTTCCTGGTCCTGCTCGCTGGCTTCGTCCTGATATTTGACGCGTTCACGCTATTCGAACTTCTGGCGGACATCGCGCGCAACCACATTCCCGCCCTGACCGTGGTCAATTACTTTCGCTATCTAATCCCACTGATGATCTACCAACTCGCGCCTCTCGCCACCTTGGTCTCCACTCTGGTCACGCTTGCCATTCTTGCCAAGAACAACGAAGTC
>PKUY01000230.1 GCA_003131705.1 Acidobacteriota bacterium
GAGAAAATGATCGTGAACATGGCGTGAGCAAGCTATCGCGAGAGCCGTTCAAATTCAACCTGCTCAATGAGAACCGAGTTTTTAGTAGGGACACCGCGTGGACCCGCGTTTTTTCCGGAAAATGTCGAGGACGCGCACGAGATTTGTGGACAGGTGGCGCGCGATATCCGCAACCAGTACACCTTGGCCTACTATCCGACGAATGCGAAGAAAGACGGCACGTTCCGTACTGTTCACGTGAAAATTGTTGGAGCGCTTGGCGAAGGAAAGCTTATCGCCCGCACCCGCAATGGCTACTACGCGCCCACTGCGGCGGCCTCTGACGCGGCGGGCAACTAACCTCCACAGCAGCGCCTAGTGTCCGAAGCCAATTGCCATTTCGCTTTACATCTATCCCGTTCTCGTCGCAAACTATCTCCCATAGCGTTTTGCGCATCAAAGGAACAGGGGCGAATGCCTTTGCTGCCGGGCCAATCGAATGCAACATCACCCAGACAGAGTCTGCGAACGGGAATGACTGCAAGCAACACACTTTCCCCGCGGATAAACGGACAGGCGGCAAGACTATGAGAGTCCAAATCGCGGCATGTTTGTTGTGCCTGATGATTATTGTTGGATCTGTCGACTCGCTACCCGATCCACTTGCAGTTCAGCCGCAAAGAAGTCAGAACAATCTAGTTCCCCAACGTGACTACCATGCAGCTGTTGCAGTGGAGAACCATGCATCGGATTGCCTGACTTGCGCTCCTCTTTTTCAGGCCAGCTTGTTTTCGTTTGGCCAGATTTTCGAAGGTAGAGGACCTTCCTACGACCCTACCTTTGTACGTCAAGCGACAGACACCTCCCCTCCCTGTTTTTCTTAAAGACGGCTTTCCCCAGCTCACGAAGTACCGAAGCGACCGATATCGTCGCTTTGAAACAGAATCGGGGCCCCGCAGTCTCTCCCGCGAGGCTTGCAACCAAGCAACCCATTCACAGACCGTACATTTTGCGTGCGGTCGGGAAAAGGCCATCACTGGTGCACACTTTTCAAATTGTTCAAGCATGGGGCAAGATTCTCAAAGGTGAACGACCCTCTCTTTCGATAGAAATCACGCGTGAATGCCCTTTGAAATGTCCGGGGTGTTACGCGTATGACGACGCACATGTGGGCGGCGGACAGACATTGCGTGACCTGAACGATCGAAGGGGCCAATCCCTTGTAGACGGAGTTAATGAAGTCGTTGATCGGCTGAAGCCTTTGCACTTATCTATCGTCGGGGGTGACCCGCTGGTCCGTTTTCGCGAACTGGAGTTGCTGATTTCTCTGCTATTGGGGCGCGGAATCCACGTGCAGATTGTTACTAGCGCCTTCCGGACGATGGGTTCGACCTGGGCGAGTCTGGAGCGTCTGCACCTAGTCGTATCCATCGATGGGTTGCAACCGGAACACGATGTCCGGCGAGCACCAGCAACGTATGATCGTATTCTGAAAAACATTGTGGGGCAGAGGGTCACGATTCATTGCACGGTTACAGGTCAAATGATGAAGCGACCAGGATACTTGACCGAATTCCTGGAATTCTGGACGCCACGCCCCGAGATCAAGAAGGTATGGTTCAGCCTATTCACTCCTCAGGTTGGAGATCAAATGCCGGAAATCTTGGGTTCTGAGGAGCGGGCGCGGGCCATTGCGGACATGACGCAATTGCGGAAGCATTATCCGAAACTGGACATGCCACAGGCAGTGATTCGGCAGTTCGCCTCGCCGCCACAGAGGCCCAAGGATTGTGTTTTCGCGCTCACGACCCAGACCTTGTCGGCAGACCTGCAAACAAAGATCACTCCATGCCAGTTTGGCGGGAATCCTGATTGCGCATCCTGCGGATGCGTCGCATCCATGGGCTTGGCCTCCGTAGCTGCGCACAAATTGGGAGGAATACTCTCCGTCGGAACCATTTTCAAAGCCTCCGTCAAAATTGGCCAGAACAGGGCGAAGTCCAGGGAAAAGTATCAAGCCAAAGACGCACTGCGGATACTGCAGGTAAAAGAAGAACGGTGCGGCAATCAGGAACAAGGGGAGAATTAGTTTGTGAAGAATGAAGCCCAACCCAGACGTTTGTCCACTCGACATGAAAGAGAGGTCGCGTCCCTGCGCGAACTATCCACGCGAGTCGGCAGCGATCCGCTGCTGGTCCAAGCCAGCAACGGGAACACATCCATAAAGCTCGATGGAATTCTATGGATAAAAGCATCCGGCAAATGGCTAGCTCATGCAATGCAAGAAGAGGTGCTCGTGCCGCTTGAATTGGCGGAAGTCAAAGAGTCTATCCAGAACGACACGGAAATTGCGCCGCGTTGTGCCCTGAAGGACGGCTTGCGTCCATCGATTGAAACAGCAATGCACGCCGTCATTCGGCATCGTGTTGTCATCCACGTGCACTCGATCAACACCATCGCGTGGGCGATACGTGTAGATGGGCCCGACCAAGTAAAGGAGCGACTGGCCGGCCTGCACTGGCGATGGATTCCATACGCAGCGTCCGGCATACCGCTCGCCCGAGAAATCGGAAAGGCAGTGGCCAGTGCGCAGGAGACCGATGTTCTCATACTAGGAAATCACGGACTGGTCGTCTGTGGAGATGATTGCTGTACAGCCGAAAGACTTCTGCGTGAGGTCGAACGACGGCTTGCGATTACTCCCCGCCGATTCCCAAAACCCGACGCCACAGTGCTGGCGTTGATTGCGCGTTTCTCGAGATGGCAATTCCCCGATGTCGATTTGTTGCATGCGCTAGGCACAGATGCAGTGTCGCGGAAGGTTCTAAAAGGCGGCGTTCTTTATCCATGCCAGGCTATTTTCCTAGGCCGGACTATGCCTCTATTCCCACCTGCAGTTCTCGTTTCAAAATTCACAGAGTGTTTGAACGGCAAAGACAGAACTCCGGCGTTTGTATCTGTGGAAAGAAGCGGAGTGATGCTCAACGAGAAGATGGCGAGCGCGGAGCGCGCCACCTTGATTGGCCTTGCGCAAGTGACGCAACGAACCGAGGAATCTGCGCGACTCCGCTACCTGAAAGAGGCGGAAGTAACGGACGTCCTAAGCAAGGGCGCACATGGTTACAAAGAAGTTGTTGTGATGGAGGAGAAGGAGAATCCTCCGGCTGAGGTCAAGAAATTGGATGGGGAACGCAAAATGGTAGACAACCGAAACGCGTATGTTTCTTAGTGGGCTGGAAGTTGTGGTGCAGTGAAACCGCAGCGTTTGAGCAGGCCAGCGAACCGGGCATCGGCCCGCCAAACATCCCACTTGGGATCTACTGTGAGAAAGACGAGATGCACATCCCGAGCTTCATAGCCGCGTTCGAGCCATTCGAATGCCGTCCATTCTTCGTCGTCTGGGATTCGATCCCGCCGCAAGCTCCGCTCCTTCCGTAGCCACTCTCGTGGATGTTACAGGGCTTTGCATCTATTTCTTCGTTGCGGTGCTCATACTCCAGGGCTGTCCCTACCAAAAACCTCGTTCGTACGGATTTTGGCTCATGAAGAGCTTCCCTGATAGCCCGAACTCGGAGGCATCAGCTTCCCCTGAAAATGAAGCCATCGGCGTGCATTCCGGCTTAAACCAATAGCCAGCTTGACAGTGGACATGACAATAAGGAGTATCGTCACATGCTCAGGTTCACTCCCGGCCACGTTCCCGGATGCTTTCACAATTTCTTGATTGAGGTGACTACATGCGAGTTTCTCACAGGTTTGCATGCCTTGCTCTGATTTCGTTCCCGATCTGCCTGATGCTCGGTGCCGCATTCACTCGAGTTTCGGCGCAAACAGGGACGCCGGGAACCCATCCCGCCGCCAAAAAACCAACCGACACGAAACCGCAGTACAAAGGAATCTTCGAACCGGTGAATTATGCCGAGGACGTGGAATTCAGCGACGTGTGGTTCGTGGATGGCGATACAGGATGGGCCGTGGGAGCGGCCAAGCCGAGCGGCAACGAAGAGGGCGGATTCATTATCAAGACTACGGACGGGGGCAAGACATGGTCGCTGCAGATGGGTGATCCGCACTCCGCCACTCGCGGCATGGGCAGGCTCTTCTTCCTGGATTCGAAGCACGGCTGGGCATCTCAATCGGGCAGCAAACTCTTGCGCACGACAGACGGCGAAAACTGGGAAGTGGCGGGAGACTTTCACACGGGAAACACGTTCGTTTTCGTCACACCGCAGAAGGGGTTCACCCTCGATGGCACCATAATCAAGATGACCACAGATGGCGGCGCCTCCTGGAAGCCGCAGTACGAGTGCAAGGCGAAAGTGGACGTCAACGGGCTGCCACATGAAGACGCGTGCCACTTGCAGGCCATCGCTTTTGCCACGCCTACCGTGGGCTACGCGGTGAGCAGTGAGGTGTCAGACAAATCATCGGTGGTGGTGAAAACGACGGACGGCGGCAACACGTGNNTTCAGTTTGCCGGCCCGACGGGCTGGTCAATGGAGGGCAAAGCCTGGATTTACTCGACCGATGGCGGGAAGCACTGGGTGTCGCGGGACATTCCCTTTCCCACGGATGTGGTCACGTTCAGCCTGGGCCGCAGTGACCGCGGGTACGTCGTAGGCAGCCACGGAATGGTCTACCGCTATCGAGTGGTGCCCGTGGATTACAAAGTAGCTCACGGGATCGACGCTCCCGTAATGCCGGGGAACGAAGACAAAAACACTCACCCATAGATTCCACCCTGCGATTTCAGGCTAAAGCCTCACAGAATGGCCGCACGGTCGGCGCGGCCCCGGGCGCTAAGGTATCGGCGCGCTTACAATTTGCCGAAGGTCACTCCTTTATATGTCCAGCCGCAACCGGTTACAGCTTCTTGAATGGGCTTCTTGATCTCGCCCGTGTCGAAACGATAGTTGTAGACCTGGCCCGGAGCCAGCGTCTCGGTAAAGGCATAGCCCCGCCCGAATTCGAAGCTCTGGACCTGTCCCCGGGATGCACTCGCGGCCAGCTTGAGGCCGGGCACGCCCGCTTCCCACGAAACCGAGTATTCGTGATCCACGGCCCGCACTTCATGATTTTCCGGATGCAGCTTCATGAGAATGCGGAACGTTTTGGCCAGGTGGGCCTTTGCGAAGATCTCGTACCACGACGCGTCAACGATCTTCCATTCCGCGATCACGTCAACTCCCTCGGAAGCGCCGTCGATGACGCGGTAGGGGGCCGTAGCGCGGTTCACACTCAAAATGCGATTCTTTACTTCGTCGGCCGACAGAACAGCAGTGCCCGACGGTGGCCGTCTCGTCGATGTCAGAAAATCAAGGATGCCCATAAGATTCCTCCTTCTCCAAGTTCACGGCGCGGTCTTCTTTCTTGTCGGACTAACGGCAAGTCCGGTCTCGCTTCGGGCGCTAAAATACTGACGAATACAGAGACCCCCCAGGCAGCTCTTCGCGGGTCACCGTCGCACTAACCGGAATCTCCTTCTTGGCCTCGAAAACGGCAGCGATCATACACCCACTTCGCCTGCTCGCGATGTTGTGAAACGATTCACATCCCGAATGCCCCAAATCGGTATGCGAAGTATTTGTCAATTTCTCCTCCACTTTATTTTGAGCGATGACCCCAGCTAACGCTTCCAGTACCATTTTTTCATTTGTCGAAGCCAGCTTGAAGGAGCTCCTCGTTCTGGGCCTCAATCCTCAACGCTTTTGCGACCTTGAGCCATAGCACTCGTCATCGGCGTCTCTCTTGGTTCGCTACCCGCTTGACAGGCGACGCATAGGCGCTAGATGAATAGCGAGACGGATCCACCTGACTTCTCAACTCCTGGAAAAAGAGAACGCGCTTACCGAAGACATGTCCGGTAATCTGACCAACCAGGACTTACCCGCGCTTATAGTCCGAGGCAGCTCCCGACGGATCACGATTATGCGGTTTCGACCCGCGAATATCAGAGTGATCAACCGTCGCCAAAACTACGTCGACCACGACCTGCGCTGCCTCCTAAGAGCGAGAAGAAGAAAACAGAAAACAGGTGCTCGTAGTTGACGGGTCATTCCATATCAGAACTACACGTCCATTGACCCTGTCGAGTTCCGGGGGCGCGCGGCGGCCTGCTCTGGCGCCAAATTCGTGCCAAATTCGTGCCAAATTCGTGTCAACGCAAAGTAGAAATGT
>PKUY01000103.1 GCA_003131705.1 Acidobacteriota bacterium
GATTTTCATACCTTTGATTGGTGCGCTAAAGCGTCGGAGGTGACGAATGCGCTTCATCTTTCTTGCTCTTGCTCTGATGTTTGTATTTATATGGGCCTTTGCCTTCATCGCGTTTCACGTCGCAAGTTTCTTTATTCACATATTGCTTATCCTCGCGGCCATATTTTTCGTCGTACACCTCGTTCGGCCGCGCCGACCGACCTAAAATAAGACGCACGTAGAACAGGGCTGGCTCTGGGTTACGAAGATCTGAACGATCATGAGCAGCTGCGGCAGGATCCGCTTCTGGGTGTGTTGGCCGGAAAGCGCGATCTCGGAGAACCCCTCGCCGGGAAAAGCACTCTGAACCGGTTGGAACTTACGCCGGCTGGTTCACCCGCTGCGGAGCGCTACAACAAGATCACCTATTCTCCGGAAGCGATCGACCAACTGCTGGTCAGGCTGTTTCTGGAGTCCTACCGTAAAGCGCCCAGGTCCATTGTTCTGAATCTGGATGCCACCGACACCCCCTGCATGGGAAGCAGGAAGCGCGCTTCTTCCATGGTTACTACAACCACTACTGCTATCTGCCTCTGTACATTTTCTGTGGTGACCAACTGTTGTGTGCTCGGTTGCGACCCTCCAACATCGATGCCAGTGCCGGGAGCGTGGGAGAAGTGCAACGGATCGTCAACCAGATTCGCAAAGTGTGGCCCCATACGCAGATCATCCTGCGAGCCGACTCCGGGTTCTGCCGTGAGGAGCTAATGGCCTGGTGCGAACAACACGCCGTGGACTACGTCTTTGGCTTTGCACGCAACAAGCGCTTGTGGAGAAGGATCGCCAAGGAAATGCGCCAAGCGAAGCAAGAACAACAGCGCACCGGCCAACCAGCACGCGTGTTCACCGAGTTCTTCTATCAGACACGCAAGACCTGGAGCCGGCGCCGCCGGGTCGTAGCCAAGGCCGAACAGATCCCCGGCAAGGAGAATCCGCGCTATTTGGTTACCTCCCTTCCACCGGCTGCCTGGCCTACACAGCAACTCTACGAACAGCTCTACTGCGCACGGGGAGAGATGGAGAACCGCATCAAAGAACAGCTCAGCCTGTTCAGTGACCGCATGAGCACCCAGAGTCTACGGTCGAACCAACTACGACTGTATTTTTCCTCTCTGGCCTACGTGCTGGTCGAGGCCTTGCGGAGAGTGGGTCTGGCGGAAACCGAATGGGCGGAGTATCAAGTCGAAACCATCCGATTACGACTGCTCAAGATCGCCGCCCAGGTGCGTATTACCGCGCGAAAGATCTGGATCCGCTATACGNNCCCTGGAAGAACGCTTTCGTCTCGGCTTGGGCGGCTCTGCGCTGCTGAAGGGAAACACTCCGGAGACAAAAACTTCGCCCCCCCTCTCGAACAGCGGGGTGCAGTGCGCCTCAAACACCCCGGAAGGATGAATCCAAGCGATCCTCCCTGCAGAAAAGAAAGCACTGAAAACCTGAAGGAAGAAAAGTGAACCTACCCACCACCGAATCGACTGTCACGCTACACCTCGTGAGAAAGGCGGGCTAATGGTGAGCTGCAGAAACGAAGATCCTATACGAAATTTCGACATCTGTTCCAAGCGAGTAACAAGAACGCGGGAATCACCCAGGTAAGTGCCGTTTGTCGAACCCAGATCGTGTAAAAGAATCGCGTCACGCCTCACTTCAATAGCGCAATGCAAGCGGGACGCTTCCGGATCGTCAATTTCAATATCCGCGCCCCCTCCCAATCGCCCAATAGTCATGAGCGGCCTAAACAGCTCGAATTCCATCCCTTGGGATCGACCGGCGGCAACGAAAATCTTGATGGTTTGATTCTGCGGAAGCACCAAGCTTGTTGTTTGCGAAACCGAATCTCCCTTCAACCTCATAGCGCCCGATCTTTTATGCGGCCTTGATGACCGCACTGCTATCGTTGGTGGACCGGGCTCCGGAGGGGCCGAATCTTGCGCCACGGTCGAAGCGCACATCCAGCATGTGACCTGGGAGGGACGTACAACTTGGGCCTCGTCTGGATGAAGCAAAGCACCGCAACGAGGACACCTTGCCCGCATATCCCTTAAGTTAACATGGCTAGACTGCTGGAAAGGTGGGCTCTCACGCCGTGTTCCCAAAGTGCAAAGCTTCAATCGGGTCTGGGGTGATCAACGGGATGCTGCATCGCTCAAAAGTCTGGAACGAAGGATCTCGCGGAAAAACGACGTGGTGGCAGTAGCCAGATGAAGCAGGATATGTGCCGTGTTCGGGACATTCCCATTGTGCTCCGGAAGGACGGCGTGCGCAGGATCTCTAATGATTTGTCGGAGAAATAATGGAAAGCAAGAGAGGGACAATGAGAAAAGGGTGCATTTGTCTGTTGCTGAGAACTCTGATAGCCATCTTCATTATGGATTTAGTGCCCGCATCGGCACAGGACAAGTCGTCGGCCCATGACCAAGAGTTGGTTTCGGCGGGCCAAGAGTCTTACACAAGTATCGCTTCTATCCCACCCGGCGCACAGGTCTTCGTGGATGGAGTGCTGGGAGGCACAACTGGCAGTATTCCTGTAATGTTTTTCCTCTTGCGACACGGCGATACGCCGCGGGTAATCACTATCAAACGCGACGGTTATGAATTGTACGAACAGAAAATTGTTCCAAACGGGAGCCCTATCCTGATTACCGCAGTCTTGAAACCTGCAGGGGATGTCGGCGGACCTGTAGGAGTGAAATCTGACTCATCGGTTGAGCGGTCGAAAAATGAGGATTCACAAGCCCAAACGAGTAATGCGGATTACGCAAAAGCTGTCGGGTACGCTGTTAAAGCGACTCGTGATATTCAGGACGACATGGTTGACCCGACCACGTTTACCATACTTCAGATAGTCGCAATTACGAAACAAGAGAAGGACGGTAGGTTGAGTTTTAGGGGGTGTGTCCACTTTGTGGGCTCTAACCGCATGGGGGGAAGGGAGCAGCAGTGGGGCGGTTACTCGGTGGACAAGAAAGGGTACGTTAAGAACTGGTCTGGAGGTGAAGATAATACCTGCTATGTCGGAAGGAACGAGGTGCAAACAGATGTAACCGACGCGGTTGAGAAAACCTTGTGGGGGCATTAGTGATTCTTGCAATCAATCTGTGCGTCTGGCAGTTCACCCACCGGCTGACAATCCGCACCCAGCAAATGGTCAAAAAGCCGCATAGATTCAGGGCAGAAGCCGCCCCGTGAAGGTGGTGAAAAACCATCGAGAACGATGCGGCAATGTGGCAACTTTTTCCTAGTTCCGCACATGCCGATCTTAGGGCAAAGTGATAGCTTAAGCGGGGCAGCAAGTGAGCGGAAGGAGTCCTTCTTGCGTATGAAGATGAAGATCGCCTTACAGTATCGCGAACAAGCGAGACGAGTGTACTATGGCGCTGTTTTCGAAGCCAAAAAGGAAATTCGGACTCAATTGTTGGAAAGGAGATTCCCGTGTCCCTTTATTTGATTCAAGCCGCTTACAGCCAGGAAGGCCTTCGAGCCATGCTTCAGAATCCACAAGATCGCACGAGCGCCCTCCGAGCACCGATTGAATCGCTCGGAGGAAAAATCCACAACCTGTTCATGTCGTTCGGCGACTACGACGCCGTCCTTCTTATCGAGATGCCCAACAACGTCGCCGCAGCCGCGATTGCCATCGCCGTCGCCGCCGGGGGCGCCTGCAAGAGCGTTAAGACGACTCCGCTGATGACCGTAGCGGAGGGCATCGAAGCCCTCAAGCAGGCGGGCAGTTCTGGGTATCACTCGGTGCTTGCCTCCGCCAAGGCTGCAAGCTAACACAAGGACAAAAACAGAGACGCGCCGGAGAGCATCCGCTCCTCGGCGCGTTCGCTTCTAGGAAACCGCTTACAGATCCGCTTGGACCTATGAAGATTGTACAAGCCGTTGACACCCGGTGTTGCGAGAAGTTGCCCGCACCGTGACCGCGGTGGACAGGATTGTTCCCCAAGCCGCGTGCGGAGACTGACCGCCCGTTTCCCAATTCCCACCTAGACCAACTCTGCTACTTCGTTTTTGCCGCAGGCAATTCGTATTCGCCCTTCACCTCGACGTTCGCTGTGCCGTCCTCGTTGGATGTGCCCTTATAGGTCCCTTTGCCCTTCAGTCCCTTGAGCTTTCCGGTGCCGCCGGTAAACGACCAAGTCCCCTGTTCCGGGCCCGGCTTTCCATCTTTCACCGCAGAGGCTCCGTGGAAAGTCACGAAAAACTTGTCGCCATTATCCATTGTGCTGACGTGCGTTCCATTGGACGAGGATCGCGTCGCCCACATCTCTACGGTCGTAACGTCGTAACCATCCTTTGATTTTGCGCCGGCGATCTCCATCGACGTTGTCCAGGTGCAAGTAGTTTTCTGTAACACCGTGGCATGACCCGGATGGTCGCCGATCTCGATGCTGTATGCGGGATCCGCCTTTGCATTCTGCACGGTACCCGAAATGTTTGTCTGCGCCGCAGATGAGCCTGCGACGAGCAGGACCAGCAAGGCAGCCCAGAAAAATCGTGTCCTCATAGATGCTCCTCCGACTTAGTTTTGCGTTCTAGCGGGAATTTCCATTTCGACTTCCCGGCCGACCGATAACGTACACCCATCCCCGTTAGCGTGCAATGCTCCCGCCAAGACAGCCCTTCCGACGGCCGCAGCAAAATCCCAAAGTCTAAAACTGACGCTTCTCCCACCCATTCCTCAAACACTTTTCCTTCTCCAGTCTCGCTTCTCCGGCATCGCATTCGATGTCGGAACCGACTTCGAAACCCAGGCGATATGCAAAGGGGAAGCCGATCGCCTAACCGCTGTCAAAACCTCCTTGAGACGCCGAAGAAATAGCAGAATTTGAGCGTTTCACCTTGCAATCTGGAGCAAACCATCAGGAACATCGAGTACGCATAATTTGCGGCGTTTTGGCTGTTTCCTGCATATCTAGCTGCATTTAGTGCCCAAACGCCGCAGACTGTGTGCAATTACCGAGGACAGGTGGTTTAGAGGCGGCCGTGAGACGGGATTTGAATTGAAGTCGCCCGTTTAATTGCTTCTGATCGGCGGCTGGACGGCCTTCAGAGCTTACGAACAGCTCTATTGCGAATTGCGCCCGACCACAAATTTGTCCCGAACCAGAAAATCGGACCCCTATGAAAGAAGAACCGATCGGCATTTGATGAATCGGACCACCGTTGAAAAGTGCGAAGAAATGATTATATAATATCGGTATCGACGTTCTTGTCGAGAGGGAGGTGATCCCTGAGGTATACGACAAATTG
>PKUY01000184.1 GCA_003131705.1 Acidobacteriota bacterium
GGACTTGCACCCAGGACCCGCACTACCTGCACCGGTCGCTCGCCAAAGTGCTGGGGCTACCGCAGAATTATGTCCGCGTCATCGCCACCACGAACGGAGGCGGCTTCGGAGGAAAGTGCGATCCCTTTGCGCATGAAATTATCGTCTCGAAACTGGCGATGATGACGGGGCGCCCCGTCAAGATCTGCCTCACGCGCGAGGAGGTCTTCTATTGCCATCGCGGTCGGCATCCCGCTCTCATGTCCACCAAGACCGGGTTCAAGAAGGACGGCACCATCACGGCCATGCACCACCGCACGTTCTTGGACGGCGGAGCCTACGGAGGCCACGGCGTGGCCAGTACGTTCTACACCGGAGTGCTGCAACCGACGACCTATGGGATCAAGCGCTACAAGTTTGAAGCCGTCCGGGTGTTCACCAACAAGGCTCCTTGCGGCCCGAAACGGGGACACGGGACTCCTCAGCCACGCTTCGCCCAGGAAATTCAAATGGACAAGATCGCGGAGCAGTTGGGGCTCGATCCGGCCGAAATGCGCAGGAAGCACCTGGTCCCATCCAATTCGCTGACGGTGAATTGGCTACGCATCGGCACCATGGGCTTGGGCAAGTGCATTGACAAGGTCGTGGAAGGCTCCAACTGGAAGGAACGCTTCCGCAAGCTCCCCTACGGAAAAGGCATCGGGTTGGCGTGCAGTGGCTACATGACCGGGGCGGGCACTCCTATCTACTGGAACAGCATGCCGCACTCCGGCGTGCAGTTGAAACTGGACCGCAGCGGAGGCGTGACCGTCTTCTGCGGCTCAACAGAGATCGGTCAGGGCTCCGATTCGATTTTGGCCTATATCGTCGCGGAAGTGCTGGGGATCGATCCCTTTGACATCCGCGTCGTCACGGGCGACACCGACCTAACTCCCGTGGACCTCGGCAGCTACTCCAGCCGGGTCACCCTTATGACCGGCAACGCCGCCATCCAGGCCGCCGAGCGGGCCAAGGAGATGTTGACCCAGGCGGTGTCCGCAAAACTGGAGGTTCCGGCCGACCGGCTGCTCTTTGCAGATCGCCGCGTTTTCGACATGGAGAATCCGGAGAAAGGCGTGACGTTTGTGGAGGCCGTGTGGCTTGCCGAAACGAAGTTCGGCACGCTGGGCACGGTTGGTTCCTACAAGCCGCCGGCCGCGCCTGGAAAGTTCAAGGGAGCTGGAGTCGGTCCTTCGCCTGCCTACAGCTATTCTGCGGCGGTGGCCGAAGTAGAGGTCAATCCCGAAACTGGCATTGTCGTGGTCCCCCGCATCTGGATGGCTCACGACATCGGCCAGTGCATCAATCCCGTGCTGGCGATCGGGCAGATAGAAGGCAGCATCTACATGGGCCTGGGGGAGGCCTTGATGGAGGAGATGACCTACCGCGGGAACCGCAACGTGGTTCACAAGTTCCCCTCTTTCCTCGAATACAAGAGCCCCACCACAATGGAGATGTGCGACGTTATCACCTATCTGATAGAGGATCAGGATTCCAACGGCCCGTTCGGGGCCAAGGAAGCCGGACAGGGACCGCAGTTGCCGGTTCCCCCCGCGATCGCCAACGCGATTTATGACGCGGTAGGGGTTCGCATTGACGAGGTTCCGATCACACCCGATAAAGTGCTGAGAGCGATTCGGGCGAAAGCCAAGGGGCAGGAAGGCAGATACGGGCCTACTGTGTTCCCGCACTGCGACATGCCCGCCTCGATTTTTGTGCCGACGCCGGAAGAAGGCGGCGACGGCAAGGCCGTAGAACGCCAGCCTGTTTTGGCTTAACAGCAGGCTGTAACACAGGCATTGCTGCCTGGGGTTCTTATTCCCACAAACGAAGATGTCTGTCCTAAGCAGGATTTAGAATGCTGAGACTTCCCAAATTTCGCTATCTGCAACCCAAGTCTTTGGTCGAGGCCGTCCGCATGATGTCGGACGGAGGGCCCGACACCCTGTTCGTAGCCGGCGGTACGGACCTCTATCCCAACATGAAGCGCCGCCAGCAGGTGCCGAAGGTGGTCATCGGGCTGGCGCAGCTCAAGCAACTGCGCACCACCAAGGGCAAGCCGGCGGAGGGAATGGTCCTGGGGGCGGGTCTGACGCTGACTGAGGTTGCGGAGGACCGCCGCATTCAACGTGCCTATCCGGCCGTGTCGAAGGCAGCCGAGTTGATCTCCACGCCGTTGCTGCGCAACATGGGCAGCATCGGGGGAAACCTGCTGCTCGATACGCGCTGCAATTATTACGACCAGAACTACGAGTGGCGCAAGGGAATTAACTTTTGCATGAAAAAGGACGGCGAGATCTGCTGGGTGGCTCCCTCCAGCCCGCGCTGCTGGGCGGTGCAGTCGAGCGACTCCGCCCCGGTGATGGTGGCCATCGGAGCGCAAGTGGAGCTGATTTCGAGTTCGGGAAAAAGACTGCTGCCGGTGGCGGAACTTTATAACGATGACGGAATCCACCACCTCAATAAACGGCCTGACGAACTGCTGACCGAGATCCATCTGCCGCCGGCGAACGGCTGGCGAGCGACGTATTGGAAGCTTCGCCGCCGCGGCTCGTTCGATTTCCCGGTCCTCGGCGTAGCTACTTGCCTGCGGCTGGCGGGCGATGGGACGGTGGAGCACGCCAAAATCGTCTTGGGAGGGGTTGGCTCCTATCCCATTGAGGTGACGCTCTCAGAGAAGGCGATTATTGGGAAAAAGCTAACGGAAGAAACGATCCATGACGCCGCAGAGGCGGCTTACTCTCCTGTAAAACCTCTCGACAATACGGATTTTGCCATGTCCTGGCGCAAACACATGGCGCGCTATTACGTCGCCTGCACGCTTCGAGAACTGGGCGGCCTCCCGCAGAGTTTACCGCATCCGGAAACCGAAAATAGCGTGCCGGCCCTGCGCGTATTTTCGAGCGGCCCCTTTTCCTGAGCCTTCCGACACGGCTCAACCTTATCACTCCGCAGATAGCGATCTCGCCAAGGTGTGCCACACTACCCTGCCGTTCCTACCGGAGGACTGCTGGGCCGGTTGGCCCCCACTACGACTTGGGTTCCAATCCCGTAATGCGAATACCGCCGTGATGGACGCGATAGCGGCGGTTCACCGAGATCAAAAGGGCTGTGATGCCCTCGACAATGCTGGACATTTCCAACGGGCCGGCATCAATCGGGCGCAAGCCAGGGATCAACGTCACCAACGGAAAGAGGGTTTGCTTGGCAGCGTCGTCGTCTCCGCATACGAGGATGTCGCATTCAAGCGTTGCCGACAAGTCTTGTAAAGCACCAGCCGACACATTGTGGAAGGCTGCTAGCACAGGCGTTGTGGCTGGCACAAGCTCGCGAGCCTGTGCAGCGGCGGATCCTTGCCAAAGTCTCAGCATCCGTGTTGGTTTACCGCCCAAGGCTGCAGCCAAGGGAACCGTTGTGTCCACCAAAATGGCACCTCTTAGGGAACCCCGAATACTTTTCAGGATGTCGACTTGGGCCGAGATAGGAACAGCCAACACCAATACGGAAGCCTGAGCGGCGGCCTGTGCGTTCTCGAGCCCGCTGATCGAAAGGCGCCCGGACTCAGTCGGCGCGCGTGCGTTCAGCGTTTCCTGTATGCGCCGCGCCGCTTCCTTTGCCTTGACTTCATCGCGGGAGCCAATAGTGACCCGCACTCCCGCCCGCGCCCATCGCAAGGCGAGGCCGAATCCCAGGTCGCCGGTTCCGCCAATAATGGCAATCCTTTCTTCGCCCATAGCTCCTCCGCAACATAAGTCTTGAGATCTCAAATCTGATTCCGAACTCTCCCATGGGGCTACGATCCTGAAAGTCGCAAGACCATTGAGACGCCCGCGACAAGCGGGACGGGATCGCGATGGCATGCCGGCAATGAATCAATGCAGCATCCGCTTCATCCGCCGTTCGCTCCGTGCTCTTACTCGTCGCACGGCTAGTCTAGGGTCGGGGTTCAATCCCGGCCGCCAAGAGCAGAGCCCGAAAGCCGGTCCTTCACTTCCGGGGGAATGGCTTTGCCGTTGAATCGCGCCGCCATGCCCTCTTCGCGTGCAGCCCATAGGTGTTTCTCGAAGAACTCGGCGGCTAGGACGTCGCCCTTTAGGATCTTGTGGTGAACCACAAAACTGGTGTTTCCCCATTCCGACACAGACGATTCAGCAACGATGGTGTCGCCGAATTGACAAAGTGCGAGAACTTGGGCACGCAGCTCCACAATGGGGATCCCCGCGATGGCATAGGTCTTGAGCATCTGCGGGCTCGACAACCCGGCCCTCAATAACAGCGCGTCCGTGCACGAGGCGCTGTAGTCCAGGTATCGTGAAAAATGCATATCTCCGCCTGGACCGCAATCTCCCCACTTTACGTATATCTCTTTTCGATTTTTAAACATAACACCTCTCTCCCAAGCAATTGTCGGACCCATTCGGGATGCCTTGCATGCTCGTGGCGCACATTGACGCGCAATGAAAGCGCGATCCTCTGCGAAGTCCCGCAGCATCACTCTCCTGAGTTACTTTTCCTTCATCCGGCGAACCGTGAAGGTGGCTCCACTGCGCGAAGCAACTCGGCAAGCTCAAACCGATTTTCTCGAGTTCCCCATATGAATGACAGGGCGCTGCCGCGTTGCCAGCCGACCTTGGCTGGTCCCCAAACTTGCACGTCAGTCCTGAAAAAACTCAGTCGTTTCTCTCAAAAGAATTTCCAACTGGTCGTGGTGCACCCAGTGCCCCGCGTTCGACACTTTTACGAGCCGGCAATTCCTAATCGCCTTCATCCGTGGGTCTGACTCCGGCACGGGTAAATAACTCTCCAGACCGCAGACCAACAGCGTTGGACAATTGATGTTCCCAAATATCTCCACACAGTCCTCGATGTCGAATCCGTGAGGAGCCACTACCCGCATGTAATGGTCGAACTTCCACACTAGCGAACCGTCCGACTCCCAGTTCGTGCCGTGGAGCGTCAGGTGTCGCGCGACTTCCTCCGACAAGCGGGGGTTCGCCTCTTTCATTCGAGCCATGGCGGCGTCGAGGTTCGGGTAACACTTGGAGCGGCGCTTTTCCACGTCGCGCACGGCTTCAATCCAATAAAGTAACCGCTCCGTGGGCGACCCTTGCAAGCGGCGCTCTCGCGGCACAATAAAACCCTCGATTGAGACTGCCCTGCATACACGGTCTGGGTACAGTCCAGCGTAGTGCAGCACAACACTTCCGCCGAGGGAGTGACCCATCAGTCGGATGGGGAAGCTATTGATAATGTCAAGAAGCGCCAAAAGATCGAGAATGTGTTCGGCGACGCTGTAGATCGCCCCGGGCGCCCAGGCGCTATTGCCGTGGCCCCGCAAATCGAGCGCGTAAACGTGGTAGTGCTCGCGCAGCGACCGAGCCATCCAATCCCAACTGCGTGCGTGATCGAGCCCGCCGTGGACGAGGACAAGAGGGGGCTTCCCGTCTTGCCCGTAGTCCCAGGACTGAAGCTTCAAACGGTCGGAATAGAAGAAGTGCGAAATTGGCTCCATTGTGCTCTAGAGAATCTTCATCCCTGGCCAAGAGTAGAAACGACAATTTGTGCCCGGCCTAATTGGCAGTACGTCCTTTGCGGATGACAACGCTTATCTTACAGAACCCGCTTGGCTCGCTTCGTTTCGGATGCTAGTCTGTGCAACGTTGAATTAATCGAACGTGTCAAATACTGAAGCACACTGCAAGCCCACTCCTTTCCCAATACAGATTATTCCGTTGATGGGGCTGCCCGAAGTTGCGCCCGGTGACGATCTCGCACGGCTCCTTGTTGAAGCGGCCCAACGGCAACGACTCGTTCTCGAGCAAGGAGACGTCTTCGTAGTGGCACAGAAGGTTGTGTCTAAGGCAGAAGGAAGAATCGTGCGTCTCGACTCGATCAAACCTTCCGAGCGAGCGGAACAGTGGGCTGCTGAATACCAAAAGGATCCTCGTGCGATCCCCACGGTGGCGGTGCACGACGACGTCACACGAGGCGTGGAGCGCGGCGTGATCATCGCCAAGACACGGCACGGCTTTGTCTGTGCCAATGCCGGCGTGGATGTCTCGAACGTTCCAGGGGGAACGGCGTTGTTGTTGCCCGAGAATCCCGATCGTTCCGCGAGCACGCTTCAGGAGCAACTCGTGCGGGCATTTGGCGTTCATGTGGCCGTCATTATTTCCGATACATTTGGGCGCCCGTGGCGGGAGGGCTTGGTCAACGTCGCGCTGGGTGTCGCGGGAATGATGCCATTGGTCGATTATCGGGGGCAACGCGACACGCACGGAAAGATGCTTCAAGCGACAGTGATTGCGCTGGCCGATGAACTCGCTGCTGCTGGCGGACTTGTCATGGGCAAGCTCAACCGCGTCCCGGCAGCGGTTCTCCAGGGCTTGGCGATGTCGCAGGGAAAAGGAAGCGGACGCGACCTTATTCGGCCGGCGGAGAGAGACTTGTTTCGGTAGTGGTTTACATCCCCAAGAGGTCATAACAGCCACGCCCCAATACCGAGAAGGTCAATGAGACCCTCTCTACCCGACCGCAATTAGTGACGGCGGCAGGTCTGTGGAAACAGTTTCATCTCGCACCGCAGCAAAGTACCCAGGTGATCCGCCCGATCCCAAAGTCATGAGCTTGTCGAGGCATCAGCAATGCCAGCATCTTGAGAGCCGGACAGTTCGTGATAAACGGGAGGCTGGCCAGGATCTTGAACGACCTCTCCGGACGACAAGAACTGCAGACCAGCATCGATCTCGCGAGCGGCTGCCTGCACAAGTGCAGAGATATTGGCGATGAACTGGGGAGTCGCCTCACTGTCTGGAATGGCCATAGTGATGCTACCGATCACGTTCCGGTCTGGGCCAAATACAGGTGCGGCTATACCTACGCGACCGCTGTCAACTTCGCCACGAGTAATATGAACGCCACATCTCCGGATGCGGCGCAGATTGAGCTTTATCGTTTCCCAGTCGGAGCCCAGCCCTCCTGCAGCGATTTCGTCAGGGTACTTCTCGAAAAACCATCGCGCTGTTCTCGATGGGAGGTTAGCAAAAATGACCTTGGATGATGCGCCGCGAAACATCGGCATCGGTCGGCCGCGCTCATAGCCGACGGCATTTTCAGCAAGAACTCTGGCCTCTTGGTGCACGCACATGACGCGATTCCGATAGATACGGCACAAAAGAGCCACGCCCACGCTGCCTGACCGAGTAACTAGACGCTGCATGGCAGGGCGCCCGACCTTAATCAACGGGTCGGTCAGCCTAATCTTGCGATCATTCTCAATGACTGCGGGTCCCAGAACATATTTGCCGCTTGGAGACGAGTCGAGAAGACCGACCTTGGACAAGTCTCTGAAGTATCTGTAGGCCGTGCTAACGGAGACACCAATTTCTTTGGCTGCCTCCTCCACGGTCCATTCAGACTTTTCAATCGTGAAAAGGCTCAGGACAGCCAGTAGTCGATTTGCCGTGGTCACGTATTTCCTCTTTCGCGTGGGCTGTTCCTCGACTACGTATGCTCGCTCAGAGCTGACGCGGCTGACCCGCCGCCAGT
>PKUY01000079.1:0-655 GCA_003131705.1 Acidobacteriota bacterium
CACAACCTGCCACACCACCGTAGATGCGGGTCCGCATCCGGCGGTTCAGTGGGTTATGCAGCGCCAGCGAACAGGTGTGGGAGACCAAACGAATCGAAGTAAGCGATGGGAAGCGCGATAGCCAGGGCCGGACTATTCGCCAGATGCCAAGGGCCGTGGGGGCTGCCCGCCGTTTGGGTGGCGAGGTCCCGACCAATCCCGAGATGACGCAACTGAGCGTATCGGCGCTTTCCGCGCTTCCACTGCTTCCAGATCATGGATCGCAACCGACGCCGTATTCCTGCATCACCGCCTGCTGGATAAAGCGATCCAGCACCGTCGGGATACCAAGCTTTCGCACCCCGCCGTCCGGTTTCGGGTTTTCCACCCGTCTCACCGGTTGTGGCTTGTAGGTCCCACGCAACAGTTGTTCCCGTATCGTGGGCCAGTGCTGCTTCAGGTAGCCCGAGAGCTCTCCCACTGTCCTGCCGTCGATTCCCGGACTTCCTTTGTTCGCCTTGACTCGCTTATATGCCTGCCAGCAGTTTCCCCGCTCGCAGACTTCTTCCATCAACTGCTCGTGACTAGCCGGACGTTCGGTTTCGCATTTCGCCGTGCGCGATTCGGTCCCTTCCTCACTCTCGTGAGTACTACGCCCGCTGCTGACTTCTGCCGC
>PKUY01000079.1:719-2599 GCA_003131705.1 Acidobacteriota bacterium
CCTATCCAGTTCTTGTCCATCGCCTCGCGTGTTTGCTCCGCGCTTCTTTCAGACCTCGCCTTACGGCCTGGCCCTTCCGCTTCGCTATCGCTTCACCTCCATCAGGCTGTGAAGAGGACTTTCACCTCCAAGCTATCGAACATGCTCGGCACACAAACAAGAGGGCAGCCCCAGCGTGAGGGGCCGCCCTTGGTCATACTCCAGCTGAAGGAAAGCCTCCTCAACGGTCGAGCCTTGTGGGCGGAGCGTTTGGAGTCGGCATCAATTCTGCCGGTGTCTCCTCTTGCTCACTCCCGTCGAGTGCTTATTTCCTCCGTTCCCGCCTTTTATTCGTTTTGTTAAAAGCGCGATGTATTCCCAGTCACATGGAGCCGTGATCTCCATCACCGTCACATGTAGCGGAGCAGCGGTATTTTTCTCCACTGACGTGCGTCAACTAAGAAGAAATGAGGTGCCTGCAGTCGTGTATCGCGTGTTCAAGAAACTCGAGAATGACGAATCCCTACACGTAGCATGCCGTGACGAGCTTGAACAGGCCGTGCAACTTGTACGAGGACTAAAGGCCCTCTGGCCCGGACAATATGTGATCAAACTGAGCGGTGGAGTCGGCTCAGTTCTGGAACAGAAAGGGAACGAAGTCTGGTTTGTCACGCCAGATCAGACGGTCTACGAGGCCATTGAAAGAATGGCCGATAAGGGAGTGGGAGCATTGCTCGTGATTTCAGCGGGCAAGCTCGTGGGAATTATCTCGGAGCGCGATTACACCAGGAAAGTTATCCTCAAGGGACAATCTTCGAAGACGACCTTGGTCAACGAGATTATGACGAGCCCAGTAATTTTCGTGACCGCGGACCAAGCCGTGGATGAGTGTCTGGGTATCATAACGAGAAAGCGCATACGTCATCTTCCCATTATGGAAAACAACAAGGTGCTTGGAGTTGTCTCAATCGGTGACCTAGTGAAGTGGGTTGTCTCGGAACAGGAAGAAACTATCGAGCACTTGCAAGACTATATCTCGGTTAAGTATCCCACCTGATACTCTTGCCTCCAAGCCATCGAGGAATTTCTGCAGAAAGACAATGCGGAGTTGTTCGAAATCGCACCGAATTCTTGTCGAAAACCGTCCAAGTGGCTGTGTAGTCGGATTACCGCACATGTCCTTTTCTATTACTCCACCTGTCCGGTTAGCGCTGCCAGCTCAACCGGATACTGCGAACTAGTAGCGGGCGATTGTCGTCTGTTCTTAACGTTTTGATTGACGTGTCTGTCAGTGCTACTCCCAATCAAGAGAAACAAGCTCATAGCCATGGCTCTTGCACAGCGCCTCTAGCGCTTCCGGGTCGATGCTCGGTATCGGCTGTGCCAACAGGCGCAACTCCTCGAAGAACTTTGCGCCATCCGATGGGGTGAACACAAAGGCCGCTCGGACAGGCGCTTGGCCCCGGTTCTTCCAACCGTGCGAGGTAGTCCGGGGAATGAACACCCATGTTCCAGCGCCAATGATGGTGACGTGGATGCCCAGCTTGATCGTCAGTTCGCCTGCCAAAACGTGGATGACTTCATCGCTGGTGCGGTGAATATGCAACGGCGTTCCGGCGCCGACGGGCACGAGCTCTTCAAAAACGGACACGCTGCCACCGGTCTGTTCGCTCAGCAGCTTGAACGTCGTGGGCCTGCCGGGTTCCATGTCCCACACCGGTCCCTGTTCTTGCGAAACGATACAACTGTTTAAAGATAAAGCCATGCTTGGCATCCTCCCCCGAGTTAACCAATCTTTCAAGATCGCTAGAGGAGATTGAATCTACCATCTTTCGGCTCAAATGCCTCCCATGAGAAGGCCGGTCAGAGTCAAGATAGTTTTGTTTTTCCTATCTGTGGAT
>PKUY01000376.1 GCA_003131705.1 Acidobacteriota bacterium
GACACGTTATCTCCCGGCATCACCATCTCCACTCCCGCCGGCAGCTTCACGTCTCCCGTCACGTCCGTCGTCCGAAAATAAAACTGCGGCCGGTACCCTGTGAAAAACGGTGTGTGTCTCCCGCCTTCTTCCTTCGTCAGCACGTACGCCTCAGCCTTGAACTTCGTGTGCGGCGTGATCGATCCAGGCTTTGCTAGCACCTGCCCGCGCTCCACTTCATCCTTCTCCGTGCCTCGCAGCAGCAATCCCACGTTGTCGCCCGCCATCCCTTCATCCAGCAGCTTCCGGAACATCTCCACACCCGTCACCGTCTTCTTCATCGTTGGACGGAAGCCCACTATCTCGATTTCCTCGCCCACCTTCACCTTGCCCCGCTCGATTCTTCCCGTCACCACCGTGCCGCGCCCCGATATCGAGAAAATATCTTCGATCGGCATCGCGAACGGCTTGTCTACTTCCCGCGGCGGCCGCGGTATGTACTTGTCCACCGCTTCCATCAATTCCAAAATCGACTTCTCCCACTTCTCGTCGCCTTCCAAGGCTTTCAGCGCCGAGCCCTTGATCACTGGTATCGTGTCGCCAGGAAACTGATACGACTTCAGCAGCTCGCGCACTTCCAGCTCAACCAGTTCCAGCAGCTCCGGGTCTTCCACCACATCGCACTTGTTCAGAAACACCACAATCGCCGGCACTCCCACCTGACGCGCCAGCAGAATGTGTTCCCGCGTCTGCGGCATCGGACCATCGGTCGCCGCCACCACCAGTATCGCTCCGTCCATCTGCGCCGCGCCCGTGATCATGTTCTTCACATAATCGGCGTGCCCAGGGCAGTCGATGTGCGCGTAGTGCCGGTTCGCCGTCTCGTACTCCACGTGCGACACCGCGATCGTGATTCCCCGCTCCCGCTCTTCCGGCGCGTTGTCAATCGAATCGAACGCCCGAAACGTCACCTTCGGGTTGTTCTTCGACAGCACCTTCGTGATCGCCGCCGTCAGCGTCGTCTTGCCGTGGTCGATGTGCCCAATCGTCCCCACGTTTACATGCGGCTTAATCCTCTCGAATTTCTCCTTCGCCATCTCGCCTCACCCTTTTTATTAGGACTTCGCGACGATTGCCGCGCCCAATCTACTTATTTCGCTAGCGGCCGCCAGATTTGCCTGCCGCCACCCTCGATACTTTGGAGCGGGGGACGGGGCTCGAACCCGCGACCATCTGCTTGGAAGGCAGAGACTCTACCACTGAGTTACCCCCGCTCATGCCTCACTCACAACAACATGGAGCCTGGGACCGGGATTGAACCGGTGACCTCGTCCTTACCAAGGACGCGCTCTACCAACTGAGCTACCCAGGCCCAAACCGGTTTCCGCTCGATCTTGCGGCGATTACCTCGGAAACTCAGCCGGGGTCACCTTACTTCCAAACCCTTCATCGATCCCTGCACAAGATCTTCAACAGGGACTCGGGACCAGCTGCTCCGCATGAAACGCTGGTGGACGGGGGAGGATTCGAACCTCCGTAGCCCGCAAGGAGCGGCAGATTTACAGTCTGCTGGTTTTAGCCACTCACCCACCCGTCCCGCGAACTTGCCCGGGAAGCGCCCAGGAAACGAATTCGCAGCCCGGACACAGCAATCGTCTCCGACAAATCCAACCAGAACTGAACCGGACTGCTGTACGGGGCACACCGCAATGCAGAAAGGGCTAGTGTCCAGAGACACCCGCCCTGTTCGCTTCTCTCGCGAGGAATCCGTCCGCATCCCTAACCGAAAAATCTCGGTCCCCTCAAACTCAGCTGGCGGAGGGAGTTGAACCCCCGACCCTCTGATTACAAATCAGATGCTCTACCGACTGAGCTACNNACCAACTGAGCTACGCCAGCACTGCGCAAACCCGGAAAAATTATCACAGAGGCAACCGAATTGCAAGCGTGTTCCCTGCCTCAAGCAAATGTATTGCCACCATTCCAGCTATTATGACCAATCCGTTTATGGAATGTTCTATTGTACAGCAGGTTTCGCAAATTGGCTATCCTCGATCGGGACGTTGTGGTGCACCTCGCTGATTGTAATCGTATATGCCGTATCGCCATCCGTCTGGTGAATCACAAAGGGTAACTTGATTCCATCTACATCGCGAAAATCTTCGAAATCCTGACGGAACTCCGTCACACCTTCGGGTCCATGGCGATGAGTGATGAGTCGAAGAGCGAGACCAGTCTGTGTGTCGAAATACATTTTGTCCGGTTCACTGCCATCAGGTACTGCTGCTTCGACAAAATACGCATCGCGCTCGCCGATTTTCTCAGTATCAATTACCGCAAATTTTGTGTAGAGCTTGCGCAAATTCAGGATGTGATAAAAATCGGAATCGCGCTGCGCTTCCGCAAGCTCGGCTCCCATCTGCTCGCGAAGCCCNNCCCAGCCAACCGTTCCGTCAAATCCTTGGCGGAAAGAAGCTCCTGCAATCGTAGCGATGTTCAGGGCGCGGTCGGGGGCCTTCTCGTAAATTTCCACCGTCCCCGAAAGGTTCATGGACGGCACATCTACCTTTCCAATGGATACGCGAGACGTGAGTTTCTGCCATGCAACACGCCCGCCCTCAGCATCGAGATAGCGATTGAGAACCTGATCGGCGGTCGGCGTTGCAGGCGCGGCCTTCGCGGGAGAAGCAGCCGCTTGCCGAGCGCACAATGCTGATCCCGGAAGCGCCAGCGTTAATCCAACGCACGCCACGATGAAGAATGTTCTTAAACTCCGTGATGCGCTCTGACTCACGCTGAGGACCTTTCGAAGAAATCACGAGACGTTCCGGTGCAATGGCCGTTTGAAATTGGAAGCATTCCCTGGGTCCTGGGTTGCCAAGTCAGCCAGAGATCCATCGCGGCGCATCAGCTTACCTTTTCCGATTCGCAATCCAGGGCCGAAACAGTACACTAATTCACAGGAGGCAATCGACTTTTTCTCGTGCCGACTTCTTCCGCAAAGCGCGCTTGGATTGCGATCGCAGTGCTAGTCGGCGCGGCTGTTCTTGCCGCCGCTGTCTATGTATATCGGCTGCACGGCCCGCTTCCCGGTTCGAGCGCGGGGACGGCTCCCGACATTCTGAGCCAGCTTCCGCCGGGAGCTCCCGCTGTTGCCTACATAGATGTTGCAGCGCTCCGAAAGTTAAAGGATTCACCGCTGGCCGCGGTTTTGGGCCTCTCGAACACCGATCCGCACGCGGATCAGGAGTACAAGCAATTCGTTCGCGACACAGGCTTTGACTATTCGCGCGATCTCGATCGCGCTGCGATCGCCTTTTGGCCGGCAAATTTGCCCGCGCCTTCCAGCACCGCTTCCCAAAGCCCGGTGGTGGCGATTGGCGACGGGCGCTTCGATCAACAGAAGATCAAGGCTTACGCGCTTCGCTCCGGAAAAGTTCTTTCGCGCTCAACGCAGACGCTTTACGAAGTGCCGGGCAGTCCGCCGGTTGCGTTCCAGTTTCTTTCCTCGTCGCGCATCGTTCTTGCCAGCGGTACGGGTGCTGAGAATCTCCTCGCCCCATTAAGTTCCTTGCGGCGCGATCCGGAGATGCAATCGCGCATCGATCGCGTGGCTNNGTGGCTGGCTCGCCGATTTTCGCCGTAGCCCGTACCGACAATCTGCCGGCCAGCTTTTACGGCAATTTGAAAAGCGCGCCGCAGTTTGAAGCCCTCGCGCGCAGCGTGAAGGGACTCACACTCGCGGGCCAACCGGACGGAAATCTGATTCACGTCACGCTCGACGCCGAATGCGACTCAATGACAGACGCGATGAAGTTTGCTACGTTTCTCGATGGCTTCCGCATCCTCGGCGCGGTAGCTCTCGCCGATCCTAAAACGCGACGCCAGATGACACCCGAGCAGTTTTCTCTACTGGAAGCGCTCATCAACCAGGCGAAAGTCACTCCCCAGGACCGCTGGGTCCGGCTCACTGTGGACATCACTGCCGCTATGCTCGGCGATGCCAACTCTCGTAGCGCCATGAATCGCTAAAAATCGGGTCCCAACGTTGGTGTTCAGGGTAAAGCGAAGGCGATTACGCTGTCGCCGGGGGCATCGTTGAAGAAACCCGTGAGAGCGACGATGCCGGGGCCGCCGAAAGCCTCGACGACGACGTACTGCTTGCCGTTGCGTCCCTTGTAAGTGACCGGAATCGTGTGGGCGCTGGCGTCGATTTTCTCGGTCCACAATTCCTTGCCGGTGCGTGAATCGAAGGCGCGGAAGCGGCTGTCGTTCGCGGCGCCGATAAAGATCAAGCCGCCCGCGGTGACAACCATCGCGCCAGTATTCGGCGCGCCAGTATTCGGAAATCCTTTTTCCGCGAGCNNGAACAGTTCAGCCCAGGGCGGCTTGATGCACGGCCATCCGCTCTTCGGATCCCAAAAGCGGCTCTGGTAGGAAGATGGCCCGAACGGAAAAACCTTTTCGTAGAATCCGCCGCGCGGATTTTCCTTGTCGCTTTTCACCAAACGCCCAATCTGCCCCACGTTGAAAGCGCTGGTGCTGAAAATGTAGTGCAACTTGGGATCGTAGCCCACGCCTCCCCAATTGCCCGCGCCTTCCCTGCCCGGAAAGATCACCGCCATTTTGTTCGGATCGGTGCTGTATGTGGTGAAGGGCCCGTTGTTGAAAAAATCATTCTTCTCCCACACGTCTTTGCAGAACGCCGCATGCTCGGGCGTCAGATCGTAGAGATCATTCTTCGTAATACTCATAGGCGCGAGCGGCGCCGGCTTCCGCGGAAAAGGCTGCGTGGGCGATGCTTCATCGCCGGGGACGTCCGTTTTCGGCACGGGACGCTCCTCCAGGCCAAACACGGGAGTGCCGTTCGTGCGGTTAAAAACAAAGAGCAATCCCTGCTTGCTCATTTCCGCCACGGCCGGGATCGTCTGTCCGCCGCGCTTGATGTCGAACAGCGTCGGCGCGCCGGGAACGTCCCAATCCCACAGATCGTGGTGCACGAGCTGCTGATACCAAACCATCTTGCCGGTATTCGCATCGAGCGCGACGACGCTGTCGGCATATAGCGTATTGCCAAGCCGGATGTAGCCGGCAAAGTCCGGGCCGCCAGCCGGAGGAATTGGCACGTAAACCAATCCGCGTTCCGCGTCGAGAGTCATAAAACTCCAAACGTCATTGCCGCCACGGACGCTTCTGCTGTCGCCCTTCCACGAATCGGCGCCGGGATCTCCCGGCTGGGCCTTCGTGTTGAAGGTCCAGACCAGTTTCCCGGCGTGCACATCGTAAGCTCGCACGAGCGGAGTGCCGTTCTCGCCCGCGATAATCAAATCGCGATAAATCACCGGCGATGACGACGGGCTGATGCCGGACACAAATCCGCCATCGCCGAACTCCGGCACGGGCTTTCCGGTTTTCGCATCGAGCGCGAGCATCTGTTTTCCAGAGACGCCAAGAATGATTCGCGGCGCGTTTTGTTTGTCGCCCTGCCAGTACGCCAGGCCGCGGCGCGCGGTCCCTTTCGTCTGGAACTTCCAGATCTGCTGGCCCGTCTCAGGAACCAGCGCGTAGACATTTTTACCCGCATCGAAATACATCACGCCGTCGATCACCAGCGGCGCGCCTTCGGAATTCACGTTGCCGGCGGGATCGCCCACGTGAAACGTCCACGCCCGCTGAAGCTTCTTTACATTGTGCCTATTGATCTGCGAAAGAGAGGAGTAGCGCATCGCTCCAGGATCGTGACCAGCAACCGGCCAGTCCGTTTGCGCGCGAAGCGGCACGGAAAGGCAGAAAACCGCGAGAATGGTGAGACAGACGATTACCGCGCCTATGGAATTCTTCAAGTCTGTTTTCGGGAGACTCTACTTCGCTGCGAGCAGCGGAGTGATGTCCTGCTCCATCTGCGCGTAGTTTCGTTCTTTTGGATAATAGTGTTGGAGCTTGCCGGCACGATCGTAAATCATGCTCATGGGCAGCGTATCTCCGTCCTGCATGTTCCACACGTCGTAGAAGGCTTTGTAGGCCGAGTCTTCCGTCGAGGACGTGAGGTACACGGTAAACGGCGGCTTCATCTCTTTGATGAAGGCTTCCATATCGGGCTTTTCAGTGACATCGTTCATGGACACAGCAATCACGTCCAAGCCCTGATCCTTGTACTTGTCGTAGAGCTTAACGATGTCGGGGAATTCCTGGTGGCATGGCGCGCACCAACTCGCGAAGAAATTGATCAGCACGACTTTTCCCTTGTCGTGGTCGAGCATGGACTTGACGGCCTTGTCGTCCACAGGCGTAAGATTCGCAGACACCTGCGCGTGAACCCCGGCCTGGCTTAAAATCAAAATTACCAGACCGGCCAGCCCGGAGAGGCATAACTGTAAGGCACGGCGGTTGCGCGATCCGAAGCGTGAGGTCATAGAGTTAGATCCTTAGTCTCCGCCAAGCATTTTCGCCGATGCGTCCGCAACCTGCTGGAAGGTGTCGCCGCTGACATTCGCGAAGTTGGCGACCACCAGCCTTTTATCATTCACGAGGAACGTGTTCTTGGCCTGCAGGTTCAACTTGTACACGCGCACGCCGGAATCATTCGTGCCGTTCTGAAAGACAACCAGCGGAATCTTGATGCGTTTGTCTTGCGCGAGCTTTTCGAGCCACGGCTTGGCCTCAGGCCCTACTTCGATTACCGCCACTCCCTTCAAGTCTTTTCGGGAGTCGATCAGCTTGTCGAGCTTCACGATCAAGTCAGCTGTTTCGTCGCCCGTGTTCTGGAAGAACGCGATAACCGTTGGCGCGGTTCCGTACTCGCACACGTAGCAAGTTTCCGTTCCTTTGTATTTTCCGGTGACATCCAGAACTCGAAACGATGGAGTAATGGCTCCCGGTCCACGCCCGGACGTAATTGCGCCGGACGCGTTAGCGGATTGGCTCGAGGCCGGAGCTGACGTCGTAGCCGTTGTTGTGGCCGCGGTTGTCGCTGCAGCGGGCACAGCTTCGGCTGCACCGTTGCCAGCGGCGGCATCCGCGCTCTTGATGGCGTTCGCGGCGTCAGTGCCAACTACGGGATACTTCAACGCGACCCACTTGTACCAGCCACCTTCGAGAATCTTCGTGTTGAGGTAACCGAACTCCCTCAGCTTGTTGGCCATGTCGATCGAGTCTTCGTCGTGATTACAAGGGCAATACAGGATGAGCATTTTGTTGCGCGGCAGGCTGATCGGCGGCTTTACTTTGTCGACCCACGGATAGTTGATCGCGCCAGGNNATTGGTATCAACCATCTTTTTCACGTCCGCAGGTGCGATGAACTCGGGCGGCGGAGCGGCCGCGGTGGGATCTTCCACTCCCAGATCATTTTGCTGGGCACTTGTCAGCGCAGGCATACCGATAAAGGCAGCTGCAGCCAGGCACGCGATAGCAATCCACTTGGTGAAATTCGTCATAACAACCTCCCCCTATATCTAATCATCCGAAATATCTGCCTTTATGCGCCACTAATCGTGGATGTTACTCACGGCATCTGAACGTGTCAAGACTACGAGCCCGCGAAACATAAACAGCCGGAAACAGCATCCATGTTTGACTGTCTCCCTATAGTATTAGACGCAAGCTTGGGTGGCCGGTTACAGAAATTTGAGGTGCGATAGTGATGAGGGTGGGGAACGGCAAATCTCAGTGCGTGGGCAACGCAAACGCGTAAACCACGCCGTCCACGGGAAATACCACGTACTGGCGTCCGTCGAGTTCATATGTCATCGGGCCCGTCCCAAGCCCGCCGCCGGGATACATATGCCATAGCAGCTTGCCTGTTGCGCTGTCGAGCGCGATCAGGTTCGCGGAATTATCCGCCGTAAAAATGACGTGCCCCGCCGTGGACAGAATTCCCGACTGGCCGCCGCGGCCCGCCGTCTCATATGTCCATTTGATTTTGCCGGTTTTGTAATCGATGGCCTTCAACATTGAGCGCGAGGACAGAAAGAAATCCCGCCCCGCCCAACCCTCGGCGTTTTTCCCCGGCATGGTCAGATAAAACACGCCCATGGCCTCGCGCGAATTCACGTAAAAAAGGCCCGCGTCGGGCGCGAAACTGGGCGCCTGCCAGTTTGTCCCCACGCCGCCGGAAACAAGCACGCCATCAGGCTGCGGCTCTTTGTCGCGCGCGGGAATCGGCTGGCCACGTTCGTCAAACCCGCTGTACCAATTCGCCGGGACGAACGGCTCCGAGATCAGAGCCTTGCCGGTGGTTCGGTCGAGCACGAAAAACATTCCGTTCTTGCCGGCCTGCGCAAGCATCTTTCGCGGCTTGCCCTTGAATTCGCCGTCGAACAGGACCGGCGTCATGACCATGTCCCAGTCATGCGTGTCGTGCGGCGACGTCTGGAAATACCATACGAGTTTGCCGGTGTCGGGATTCAGCGCGACGATCGTGCACGTGTAAAGGTTCGCGCCCACGCGCGTATCGCCATTTTCTACCGGATGCGGATTGCCCGTGCCCCAGTAAAGAAGATTCAGCTCGGGATCGTACGTGCCGGTGAGCCACGTCATACCGCCGCCGCGCGTGATTACGTCGGTGTCATGCGGCCAGGTGTTCCACGCAGGATCATCCTTCGAGGGCATGGAGTTCCAGCGCCACTCGACTTTTCCGGTCATCGGATCGATGGATTCGAGAAATCCCGGAAGGTCCGCCGTATCGCCCGAGGTACCGACGATCAAGTGATCCCGAACCACCAGCGGCGCGACGGTGCCAAACGCTTTCAGCGCTGGGTCGGCGATTTGAATCTGCCAAATCATTTCCCCGTTTTTCGCATCGACGCACAGAAGTTGCGCGTCGAACGTCGTCATGTAAAGCCGGTCCTTCCACATCGCGACGCCCTTATTGCCGCCACCGGGCGGAACCCCCGGGCGTTGAAAGTGCCAAATCTGCCGGCCCGTGCGAGCGTCAACTGCCCAGATTTGGTTGCCTCCGGAAACATAGAGGACGCCGTTCACCTCGATCGGCATGGACTGCAATCCCTGCGAGCGCGACTGAAACGCCCACGCGAGCGTCACCGAGCTGACATTGTCTTTATTGATCTGCGTCAGCGGACTAAAACGCTGGCCAGTATAGTCGCCGTTGAAAGTCGGCCACGTGTCCGTGGGAGGTTTGAGGATTTTAGTGGGATCGAGACCTTGACCGGAGGACCATGCGGCGAACAAAAGGGCGAGCCAGATCGTCGCCGGAACCTTCTTCATTTCAACGTCTCCAGGTAGGTAAAGATGTTATGCATATCGGCATTCGTATATTTGTCTAGCAACGCGGCGTGCGCGGCGAGCGGATCGTGGACTTCGATTTTCACCGCGCTGGCCGGCCACGAATGGTACCAGCCGTCGTTACCCGTAATCGCTACGTTAAAACCGTCGTTTANNCAGGTCGGGAGGATTATATTTCTTAGCGATGCCTGCCAGATCGCCGGTTGGCGAGTGACATCCGGAACATCCGCCCGCGCCATTGAAGTACGCCTTGCCCGCTTCCACGGTTCCAGTCGCAAGGCGCTCGGCGGGAATATCATTCGGATATGGACCCTGGCGCGTGTGGAGATCGAACAGCGCGATCTGCGATTGAATGAACGCGACGAGTTCGCTTATCTGAGATTCGTTGAACGGAAACGCGGGCATACCCTTGTCGGAACGGCCGCCGGTAACCACGGGGCCGATCAGGTCGCCATTTTTGTCGTGGCGCACCAGCGAAGACCGAATGAGATCGGGTCCGCGGCCGCCGGTTGCGTCTTCGCCGTGGCAGGCCACGCAGTTCTGCTTGAAGGTGGTGTGGCCGCGCTCGGCCGCCTGAGCCTGGGCTGCAGCCTGCGCTGAGTTGCCTGCTCCCGCGCCCCCGGCCGCGGGAGGTGGCGCCTGCGCCGCCGTTGAAATCACCACGCTGAGAACGGCAATCACGATAAGCGAAAATTTCGCCACTTCGCCCCTCCACCCCAAGACTTGCTCGCCTGGAAAAAATTCCCTCCAACCTTGTACCACGTTTTGAAGCAGCCTGCAGTCATTCTGTTTACTGGCTCCATCCGGAAGTCGCGCCAAAGGGCAGAGTGACCATCACTGCCACCACGTCGTGGATCTTGCCGTCCTTAATCTTGAAAAGCTCAGCCACCTCTTCGCTGAACGGCCTCGTCGCCGCGGCGGATTCATCGACCTTCCCGACTCCGGGCACATCGACGGACTTAATGGTCCCAGGCGTATTGAACATGAACACGCCAAGCACCAATCCCTTCTGCTCGTCCACAGTGACGTAGCGCCGGGGCCGGATTGGCGTGATGTACTCGAACAGGTGTGTATCCAACTGCTTCTCGCAATCGAGCATCCCAAGCTTCGATCCCGTAAAATTCGACGGACACGTCTGCGTGCCATTTTCGATTCGCGTCACGTCCTTGTCGAAATTCGCGAGCTTGCCCTTGCTTTTTTCGAGGGCTTCGAAATAAAGATCTGCCGCGTCGGTCAATTGCTGGCGCGTCGGGTGGTCAGATGGATCGAGGTCCGCGAGTAGCGCCGGCTTCGGGTCCGTCAGATTNNATTTTCCGGACGCGTAAAGCCGCCACGCGTTTCCTGCCGGGTCAGGATCACTTCCATCTCACTGATCTTCTTGTCCACCACTTTTACGCGCGCCACCAAAATGCCGCCCATGCCGGCTTCGTCGGTGGTGCCGACAAAGCTCACTTCTCCTGCCTTCGGATCGTCCATGAATAGCTGATAGCTTCCGAAGCCGTCGAGCGTGCCCCACAGCCCGTCTCCCACTTTCAGATCTTGGCCGTTCTCGGTGTAGCGCGCATCCTTCGTCAAGGGCAACCGCGATGGATCGTGCTCGAGCATCGCGGCGCGGAACTTGTTCATGAATCCGTTCAGGCATTTGCGGTCGCAATCGCCGCTGCCCGCCGCCGGTGGCCGCGGAGGTTCCACGGCCCACGAAGCCCGAGCGGTCGCACTTCCCGGTCCCCATCCGGGTTTCAATCCGTACTGCGCCTGAGTCGGCACGCCCTGGATGAACCGAATCTTGCCCTTCTCAATCTTGAACACGACGCCGATTTCCCACGTAAACGGATGCCGCAGCGACTCCGGGAACACGCTGCCATCGTTTAGGGTGAGCGATTTCACTGTGCCGTTGTGATCGANNGCTCGCGATCCACAACCATGAATCGCCGGTCGCGAATCCGCGTGACGAATTTGAAGAAACCCGTCTTGAACTGCGCCTCGCAACCCATGCTGAAAATCGGGTAGCTGTAAGGACGCGGCGCATCGAGAGCTGGATTGTTGGTTGTCTGCATACCACCTTCGATCCGGTTGCAATCCGGGGTGAACGGATACACGCCTTTGCCGTCGCCCTTCTCGAGGCCGGAGAAATACATGTTCGATATCTTGACGAGCTCTGCGGGTGACTCGCGCTCCGCCGCCGGAATTTCCTGAGTGAGAACCGGATCGGGCGTGCCGATTTTGTCGAGCGCCGTCGCGCCAGGGATGTCGCGGTTCACGATCGTTTCAATTTCTGTGATCTTCTGGTCCTGCACTTTCAAGCGAAGAACAAGAATGGCCGGCCGGTCCCATTCTTTGACCACGCCGATAAATCCCACCTGTCCGGCGGCTGGATCGTCGGTGTAGAGCCGGAATGTTCCGAGGCCATTCGCTGTTCCCCACAATCCCTCGCCAAGCTTCAGCATCGTTCCGTTCTCGGTGAAGCGCACCGTGCTCGCGACCGGCAGCCGCGAAGCATCGCGCGCGGCCAGCGCCGCAAGATATTGATCNNATTGATCGACGAAGCCGTTCAGGCAATCCCGATCGCATTTCGCACCGGAAGAACTTTGCGACTGCGCTTGCGAAGATTCTGCTCGACTCGGTTCGACACCAGCCGCGCCGGCAATCAGTAGGGCGATGACGCCAACGATCGCGTTTCGTAGAAATTGCATTTGCATGAATTTGCTCCCGTCAGATGTTTTCAATCAATGTCGCACAACGATGCTTCGGAAAAAGGCTTCCTGTGGCGCTTTAAACAACCCGCACTCGCTTATCGAAANNGACTCACAAGCTAGGGCAAGGAGAACACGAAGTACGTCGTGCCCGCCGTGACAAACACGTATTGCTTCCCGTCCACTGCATACGTCACGGGATTCGACCGAATGGAAGCGCCCAGGTTCATATCCCAGAGCGGCTTTCCGGTTTCCGCGTCGAGCGCAAAGAAATTCCCTTCGTCGCTTCCGGAAAATACCAGACCGCCGGCCGTCGCAAGCGTGCCTACCCATGACGGCGAATGCAATCGGAACTCCCATTTCATTTTTCCGGTCGTGCCGTCCAGCGCGCGGATCGCTCCGTAAGCATCGTCGCCGCTGAGCGCGCGTTCCCCGCCGCCGCCCGCCGGAAATTTGCCGACCTCCCACTTCGCCGAACTCTCTACGTAGTACCNNCTAGTACGAACCCATCTCGCGCGCGTCCACGTAAAAAAGCTTCGTGATCGGGCTGTAGGACGGACTGGTCCAATTCACCGCGCCGGTAATGCTGGGAAAAACGAGCGTTCCTTCCGGGCTGGGATCCGTATCAGGCAAATTGATAGGGCGTCCTTTTGCATCGAGTCCCTTGGCCCAGGTCTGCTTCGCGTAGGGAATACCGGTGATGAACTCGCCCGTCTCGCGATCGAGCACGTAGTAAAAGGCGTTGCGGTTGGCAAAGCCCAAAAGTCTTCGCGGCTTGCCCGCGATCACGCCATCAAACAAAACGGGCGGCTCGGAGGCATCCCAATCGTGCGTCTCGTGCGGCGAAAACTGGAAGTGCCATTTTACTTTTCCTGTGTCGGGATCGATGGCCAACAGCGAGCACGTGTAGAGATTGTCTCCAGGACGTTCTTTGCCGTTCCAGTCCGGCGCCGGATTGCCCGTNNGATCCTGGTTCGCCCTCCGCGGGAACGGTCCAAATACGCCACAGCCGCTTGCCAGTTTTGGCATCGAAGCAATCGAGCAGGCCTCGCACAGCCGCTTCGCTTCCTCCGGTTCCGATAATGATTTTGCCGTCGATAGCCAGCGGCGGACCGGTGATGGCATATCCCATTTTGTTGTCCGCAACCACGACGTTCCAGCGCACCGCTCCGCTCTTCGCGTCCAGCGCCACCAGATGCGCGTNNGCAACTCCCCTGTTCGTCTGAAACAGGCCGATCGCCACCACATTTTTCAAAATCGGCGACCACGTCCAAAGCTTGTTGCCCGTGTGCGCATCAAGCGCCGTCACCGTGCTCGGCGGTTCGGTAACGTACATGATTCCATCCACCACGATCGGCGACGTTTCCACATTGCCAGCTGGACGGCTCGGCTGATAAAACCATGCCGCCTTCAGCGTGCCCACGTTTTTCGGAGTGATCTGCTTCAAGCCCGAGAACCGCTGCGAATAATAGTTACCTCCATACGTCAGCCAATTCGCCGGTTCGCTGTCGGATTGCACCACGCGCTGGTAGGGCACCTGTCCGAAAGACGCGAGCGGAGTTGCCAGAGCAAGCAGCGCGAGGGCGTATCTAACGATTCTCATTGGACGCCTTTCAAACTGGCTAGATACGCGACCAGATCGTCGAGCTGCGTTGCGGACAGAGTATCCTTGAAGCTTGGCATCACGCTTTTTCCCCGAATCTTTTCGACTTTCTGCACGTCGAGTTTCCGGAATGCGTAAAAGTGACCCGTCGCATCCTTGATCACGATCGTAAACGAATCCTCGCTCACGCGCGTGCCATCCACGGAGTGGCCGTCCCTCTCCACGACGTGCACGAACAAGAACTGCGTGAAGCGCCCGCGCTCCATCGCTCCTGCTTCGTTCGGCAGATTTGTGCCCGGGGCGATCAGTGCCGTATGCAGATACCCGGGCCCGCGCATCGCGCCGACGCGCGTCAGCTCCGGACCAATTCCGCCACCCTCGCCCTCAATAATGTGGCAGCCCGCGCATCCGCTCGCGTCGTAAACCGCTTTGCCTCTTTGCGGATTGCCCTTGGCAACTTCCATGTCCGCGGTGTGACCCAGAGTTCGGAGATAGCCGACCACCTGCCCGGTTTCATCGCCGTTCAGCGAGCCGAAACCGTTCATCCCCGTGCCCGGAATTCCTCCGCGAATAATTTGGCCGGTGGCTTGATCGCCGAGCCGTTCCGGAACACCCTGCAGACTCGGGCCATCTCCCCCGCCGCCATCCAGTCCGTGGCATTTCGAGCAGGTGGCCTCGTACAGAACTTTTCCTCGCGCGACATCTTCAGGCGAAGTTTTGGCGACGACTGTTACCGGTGGGCCAAGCTGTGGAGCAGGGCTCGCCGACGTCGCGAGCGGATGGATAGCAAATTCTCCGAGCAGAAAAACTAACGCAGCCAGAATCAGTAGACGGATCGCGCGCATGCACTCCCCCCCGGAATGCTTCGATGCGAAACNNATCTGCTGTCAAGCATTCGGGGCGACGGACTGCTTCGCGCTCCCCGCGCGAATCACGCCCCCGCACCACGCCGCGGGTATCATTAGCACCATTCCAGTAATCCAGGACCATAACGGCGCGTGACCAGGAAGTGCGATCATTGCACCGACGGTCATCGCCAGTTCGAGCGCGCCCATAATGATTGCGAGCCGCACCTTGGAGTGGTGCGCCACCCAAGCCGTGACGTATCCGCCGAGCGCCACGCACAACAGCGTGTATGCGAGCATGAGCAGCTTCACCGGCACATTGTGATTCAGCGCGGCCTCGTTTGGCAGCGCATCTGGGAACGTCCGCATCAACAGTGGATTGGCCACCGCCTCGATCGCAAACGAAGCCACGGTTAGCGTGAGAATTCCCGCCAGGACCCCCAGCACACTTCGAACCATGACTGCGCTCCTTTCGCCACCACGTTCTGCTGCCTAAGGAATTTTTGGTTTTCCGTCCTGCATCTCGACGAGACCCATGCGATTCCCCGCCGGATCCTGAAAAAGGCCAAGAACAACCACTCCTGGCACTGCGAAGCGAGGAACGACGATCGAGCCGCCGTTCGCTTTGACCTCCGCTAACTTTGCCGTGACGTCATCCACGCCGATGTAAATGACCTTCTCCGCAGAATCTTGCCTGATGGTCGCGGGGAGAGGTGACGCAACTGTCGTCGTGAACTTGCCATCGGCGGCGATGTCCCAACCGTACACGCGCGCATAAAATCGGTTCAGCAAAACCGCGTCGGGACCTGCGATATCAAAAAATACGATGGGCGCCGGCACACATCCTCCTCATATTCCTAATCATTTCATCTTCTTTTCTCTACAGGCAGGTAGACATCCGTGTGATTGAGCGACGCCTCTTTGTCGACGTGAACCCCTCTGGCGATCGCAAGGGCCGGCTCGGATCGGAAGACGTACTTTTCCGAGCTACGTACGCCGTCCGCCACATGTCGGAAAGCTTGAATCATCGTCGAATATGGACCGATGTGTTCAGCAACACCGTACTTGCCTCCCATGAACCCAATGCATCTCATGGTTCTCGTTCCTACCACAACCGTATCGATTGGAATGCAGGCATCGCATTGTTGCAACGCCTTGGGCGTCACAGTCGGATTGTCATAGTAAATGGCAAAGGGTATGGGCTGGTAACGGACGTTGTGAGTCTTGACCCACTCGACGAGACCATTCCAAAGGCGATCGTCCTCGGTAAACGCTGCTGGAATCGCGGCATACTCTCCAATGTGCCTGATCGACAGAAACTGCATCGAGCACAGCGACTCGAATCTCACTTCGGAGAGCCAGCACCTGTCGCCACGAAAGGTACGATCGGCTTCTAGTTTTTGGACTTGCATCACCTTGGCCTCTTTCCTACAGTTCTGTGGCGAGGCACCAAAGTATCGCTTGAATGCCCGCGAGAAAGTCTCATGGCTCTTGAAGCCGACTGCTAAGCACACATCCAGTACGGGCTCGTCCGTGATCTGTAATTTGTACGCTGCTTTCTCGAGGCGAAGTCTTTCGACATACTTCCGAGGAGTCTCTCCTACTGCGCGAGAGAAAAGACGGTGAAAGTAGTAAGGGGAGTAGCCATATTGCTTAGCCAGCAAGTCGAGGTTCAAGTCCCGATCAAGATTCCGCTGAACTTCGACAAGCAGCGGAATCAGTTCCTGGAACGAGTTTCTGGAAGCACCGCCAGAATTCATGCGCGATAGTCTACCGGATCGCCCCCGTCAGTCTTGACGTTTCTTGCGATGATCAAGGCAAACCCAGGCTGCCGAACGCCCGCGGATACGTCACGATGCCCCATGGCGTCTGAAATCCTCCGATCACGCTGATCGTCTGATAGGAGTTCACGTCAACCACGTAAACATTGTTAGACCTGCCGCACGCCAACAAAATCTTCGAGTCGTCGGGCGTGAACGTAAAATGCCAGCAGCGCTGCCCGACGGCCACTTCACCGAGCGGTTGCAGCGAGTCCGCGGAATACACTTGGAGCTTNNGCGCGGCGGCAGCGACGACAAAAATCCGCTTGCCCAGCCGGTCGAAGGCAACCCCGTAAGGTTTCGCGGCCGTGGATACCGTGCGCATCACCTTGAAATTCTGGTCCAGCGTCAGCAGCGTTCCCGATCCTTCCATGGTCACCGCATACGAGTCCCCTTGCGGCGAAACCTTCACTCCGCGGGGCCGCTTGCCGTATGTGGCGAGACTAATATTCTGCAGGAGCCTTCCCGTTTCAATTTCGTAGACGCCCAGATTGTCCTGCGCTTCGTTCGCGACGATCAACTGGTTGCCGTCCGACGAAAACTCAATCGCTTCCGTTTCCTTGCCGGCCGGGAAAGCATGCACTCTCGACCAATCCCCCACGTTGAATGACACGATCTGCGAACGCGGCTCATCAGCATTGTCGTCTGTCTCTGTACCCGCGGGCCCTTCTTTGGGCGGTCCGCCCGACGAACCCGGTTCGAACGAAGTGAACAGCCACTTGCCGCTCGGGTGCAGCTTGACGAATTCCGGATTGTCTCCGATTGGCACTCGCTGGATCACCTTGAGATTGCGTGCATCGAACACAACTCCGTCAGCCGTGTCCTTATTTGCGGTGAACAGATATTTTCCGTCGAANNTCGAAGGTCAGACCCAGCCCGCGCGGAGCAATATCTTTCGGATGAACTCTCTTCACCACCTGCATCGTGTTCAAATCGATGACCGATATCTCACCATCTTCTTCGCTCACGTACGCGACGTTACGGGGAGTCCTCGTTAAACGCATGAACGTTATGACGGCCAGAGCCACCACCGCTACGACCGCCACCGCCCACACCGCATATCTACGCAAGCTCATCCGTAGGCCTCTTCAACGCGATTTCGATCTTCCGCGAATACGAAAGATGATTCGAAACGTGTCGCCACACTCTATGACGCCGCCTCAGAGCCGAAAGGTACATTCCCGCGGCGGCGCTGTGACGAGGAGACTTCCTTGCCGTTCACATCATCGCGCTGAGCTTGACCGCGACCCAGTCCGCTCCCCTTTTCACTTCGAGCTTGTCCACTAGGATCGAGCCGTTTCTAATTTTTCCGGTCACGCGAATCGTCTGTCCGACGTACGGCGCGAGGTCGGGCGACGATGCCATCAGCACAAAGAGTTTCTTGTCGGCGGTCACGAGTCCCGCGGGGCGGCCCATCTTCAGGCATTCGGCTCCGCAGTTCTTCATGCCCATGTGATCGTTGCCCGCTTGCATGTTGTCCGTGAGGTAACAGCTCGCGTCCACGAGCGAACCTGTCCACGTCCGATTCTGTTCCGCGACTCCGAGCCGCGCCGTACCCGCCAGCAGCGCGCATATTGCCAAAATCCGAATGAGTTTCATGTGTACGCTCCTCGATCGCCGCTCTTCGCCGCGATGTTCCGGAATTCTACACCGCCGCCCGCGCTTTCGATGGCGAGAATCTGGCCGAGCAAGCATTGCTCCCCGGCCTGACGGGCATCATGGCGTGTGAAAGCTTGCTGAATACGCTTCAAGGGGTTCGATAACCCTTTGGTGAGTTCCCGTCCGTGTGATATATCGCCTAGACTAGATTATGAATCGAATACGTACCTTGGCCGTTCCTTGGTCGCTCGGTATCTTCCTGTTTTTTGCAGGAGTGGCGGGGGCACAACAGAAGTGCCCCGTTCCTGCCGCCATTACTGCCTCGCCTGCTCCCAATATATTCACGCCCCAACAGGAGGTCGATCTCGGAGATATAGAGGCGGAGGGACTCGAGCGAACGAGGCATCCGGCGCTCCTGGCGCGCCTTGCATCCATCCACGACACCACGAACGCGTGGGTGCTTGAGGCGCTGGATGCTCGAACAGGAACCGAAATAGGCGCTCTGGTAATCGATACCGGCAAAGGTTCGTTTCGCATCGATAGGGCATGCGCGGCGGGAGACTGGGTAATCGTCGCCGACACTGACGGGCGCACCTTGGTCTACTCACTCGGGAAGGGAGAGCAGAAGGGAGCGTTCTCTGGAACGGAGGCCATGCTTTCTTCTCCGGCAGACATGCTGGTAATAGAAAACGAACCGGGACGAATTGATGTTTACGGGATACCTTCGTTCGAGAAGCGGGGGGTCAGCTCGCCTTTTCCTCACAGGTTGCACTTTGGAATTTCAGTGCTGATGGCAAGCGGCTGCTCGTACTGACGAAAAACCAAACNNCATCGCGAATGGCTCTCGAAGATGCCGCGCAGCATTCTTCGGCATCCCTAAAACCAACGCGCCAATGCGGATTAACTGCCGTTGCCATCCAAATGCCCGGGGAGCTCGATAAGGCTATCGAGCATCAGGTCCGGGGGATGCGCGCGCATTCCCTCGACGCCGAGGCCGTAACTCACGCCGCAAGCCCACGTGCCTGCGTTTCGCGCCGTCCGCACATCCACGTCCGAATCACCCACGATCATCGCTTCGCGTGGAGCCGCTGGGAGTTCACGCAACAGGACGTTCATTCCCTGCGGATCGGGTTTCTTCGTCTCGAAGCTGTTGCCGCCGTACACGTACTTGAAATAGTGCGCTATGCCGAGGCCTTCGAGAATCGCGACGCTAAATTTCACCGGCTTGTTCGTCAGCACCGCCATGGGATGCTGCGCCAGCAGCTCCAGCCCCTCGCGCACGCCAGGGTATGTGACCGTGTTGTCGAGCATGTGCGCCCGGTAGTAGGAAAGGAAAAATGAAAGGCCCGCGTCTGCATCGGCGTCCGTCGCAGCTTCGCCCAACGCGCGGCGTACAAGCATGGAAGCGCCGTTGCCAACGTAGCCGTAGATTGTTTCATCCGACAGCGGCGCGCGGCCCATCTCTTCCAGCGTTGCATTGACCGAGTGCGCCAGGTCGAGCTTCGAATCGATTAGCGTTCCGTCGAGATCGAAAATGAGCGACCGCACGCCCGCGAACCTGCCATTTTGTTTGCCGATGTTTCCGTTCAATTTCTCGATGTTGTCGATCATCTGCTCCGTCGCCGTGTGTGACGTTTCCATTGTAAGTGCCGCTCCTGCCGATGTCACGCCGACTGTGAATCCTGTTTTTCGATTGCGTGGGCCCCGTTACCTAAAGAGAAACTCATCGGCGGCTTTTTTCGCTCGTGCCACACGCCTCCCGCTATTGTTGGCACACGGGCGCAAGCTCTGCAGCCACTTGGGAGACTGCCGTGAGCCGTATTGGGGATGCGTTGAAGCAGGCCGAGCGCCTAAGATCGCGCGGGAACCCCGCCGATCCGGCGCCCGATCGGGCTTCGAACCACGCGCATGACGACTCCGACCGGCGAAAAAATCTCCGACACTCGCATCACGCGCCTCTCCTCGTTTACGGTTCGGACGCCGACAGGCAGCCGTTCCACGAGGAAGCCGAAACTCTCGACGCCAATGCGGAAGGCTGCTTGCTGATGCTCGAAACCGTGGTCTCTCGAGCTCAGCGGCTGTTCCTTACCAACACGTACACGCAAGCCGAACAAGAGTGCCGGGCCGTACATCTCGGCAGGCGCGTCGGTGGCAAGACACGCGTCGGCGTCACATTCATCTCTCCCTCCCCTGAGTTTTGGCGGCCGTTGTAATTTCCGTTTCGCGCTCCCGCCGGTCGCTCGCCGCATCGCCGCCAAAGTTCCGGCAAGAATTATCAGGAAAGCTCGCCTAACCCCGCTTCTGGTATAGAATGACTTCGGTTTTACTCGGAGGATACCGATGGCCAGGAAGAGCAAGCTTACGCAAGTCGCGGAAAGAGTCGGGGCCGCAGTGGGCCGCGCCGACCGCACCGCTCACAAAGTTGCGAAGGCCGGAGTGGTCGCGAAAGCCGAGCTCGAGGCAATCTCGAAGCAGGTTGACGCTCTCAAGCGCCAACTGCAGAAGACCACCAAGCGTCTGAAGCACGCACTGAAATAGGTCTCCGCCGTCGCTCGGCGGAGCAGCATCCTGCCTTGTAGCGATGACTCTGCTTCGGCAGACTGAATTCGCGATCTTCTAATCCTTTGTCGCCCGCGAATCGCAGCTTGGCGCTTCGCAGTGAGCTTGATTGATCGGCTCGTCCGAAATTGATCCCCTAGAAACTCCGCCCGCCATCCCCGATGGTCGTTAGAAACGTCAAGCGACTCGCAAATTTCCCGCACCCGGGATCCCACGTTACTTTGGCGCACGCGCGTCTGGCTGCTACACTGCTTCCGCAACGAACACCCTACGCCCCGAGGCCTCATGGCTCATATTCAACCTTTCCGCGCTCACCGCTACGACTCAAATCGCGTTGCACTCAAGGACGTGCTCACCCAGCCTTACGACAAAATCAGTCCTGCGATGCGGGAGCGCTACTACGCCGCAAGCCCCTACAACCTGATCCCTGTCGAGAAGGGCCGGACATCGCCGGACGATTCGCCGGAAAATAATGTCTATACCCGTGCCGCCCGGAAAACCGACGAATGGATCGCGAAGAAAATCCTTGTCCAGGATTCCGCTCCGGGAATTTATATCTACTCTCAAGAGTTCCTCGTTCCCGGCACGCAGATGCGTCGCGTTCGCATCGGTTTCATCGCCCTGACGCGCATCGAGGACTACGATGCGCACGTTGTCTTCCGGCACGAGCGCACCTTGTCCGCGCCCAAGGCCGATCGCATCGAATTGCTGCGACGCACACGCGCGCAGACGGGTCAGCTGTTTCTTCTCTACGATGATTCCACTCGGCAGATCGACACCTGGCTCGAACAGACCGCTCGCACGGCTCCTCCTGTTGTCAATCTCCAAGACGAATTTGGCGTGACGCACAAGCTGTGGCCCGTCTCGGACCCTGCTTTCGTTGCGCGAATCCAGAAAGTGATGGGGGAGAAGAAACTCGTCATCGCCGACGGCCATCATCGCTATGAGACNNGCTCCGGCAAAACCGATCCGCTGGCGGCATCCGAGTTCGCGATGGCCACTTTTATTAACACGCATTCGCGCGGCCTCACAATTCTGCCCACGCATCGCCTCGTCTCTAATATTCCGAATTTCGGCTTCGAACGTTTTCGCGAAAGCCTCGCCGGCCTTTTCGATTGGTATTCCTATCCGTTCGCGAATGCGGAGGAACGCGCCACTGCGTACGCCGAATTCCGCAAGGACCTCGATCGCCCGAACCACGGCCGCCGTGCCATGGGAGTTTATCCGGGAGAAATTCATGCGGGCACCGGCGCGTTCTATCTTTTCGCGCTGCGAAAAGAAGTCGATCTTGAAACGGAGTTGCCCGGCGTCTCGCCCGAGCAGGCTGGCCTCGATGTCGTTCTTCTGCATCGCCTCATCCTTGAAAAAGGTCTCGGCATCACGGCCGAGGCGGTCGCAGGAGAAAAAAATCTGAGTTACGAGCGGGAAATGGACGCGTCCATCGCGGCCGTCGATCGCGGCGAGGTGCAAATCGCGTTCCTGCTAAATCCAGTTCACGTCGAGCAGGTGACGAAGATCGCTCTCGCGGGCGACGTCCTGCCGCAAAAATCGACGGACTTCTACCCAAAGCTTCTCAGTGGAATTGCCGTGTATCGCGTCGAGGGGCGCATCGATAAGTAGGAACGGGAAAGATCGCGAGGAATCGCAAGGCGCGCGGCTCGCCTTCGTGTTTCGACGAACTCGCGCGCACTCGCAGCGAATCGGGACAGGCCGCAACGGCCGACCGCAATTTACTTCGGGAAGCTTCCGACCGCCGCAGCTTCGGTGTCGTAAGTGTCGAACACGGTCATCAGCTTCGTCACCTGCAACACTTCCTTGAATTTCGCTCCAAGGTTCGTGAGCTTCAGCGTGGCGCCCTGCGAACGTGCGCTGTGGAACGTGGCCACCAGCGTGCCCAGGCCGGCGCTGTCGATGTAGCTGACCTGCGCGAGATTCAGAATGANNATTTTCTTTTTGCCGGCGGCTAGCAGGCTCTTCACTTTTTCGCGGAACGAGTTACTCTCCTCGCCCAGCACGATGCGCCCTTCGATATCGAGTACGGTCACTCCACTCACATCCCGTTCGGTCATTCGCAGTGCCACGTTCGCGCCTCCTGAAGTAGTAGAAATCTGTGTCGGAATTCTTTTTCCGATTTTTTCTTGAAGATGCAGCCGTTCAGCTGCGAGGGCCGCGCTCTAGCCTCAGTAAAAGTCCGAGCAGGACATGTAATAGCCGCAACCGGGACAGATTAGCTTGCAGCTTCGGGACGCAAGACGCATTGAGCAGCTCGGGCAGTAACTCATCGCCAGTTCCGGCTCAGCCTTCGAACTACCGGACACTTCCGACGCCGGGTCAAAATCGACGGCCAAACTCGCTGCCTTCGCCGTCCCCGGAACCACTGCTGGCTGCTCCATCTACGGCTCCTAGGACCGATCTTTATAGCACATTAGCCTCACCGGGAAAAGCAAAGGCACTTCCGGGTAGCGTCCTGATTTGAGCGCGCGGAGAAGGACCATTCCCTCAGCNNGTTACGTCAAATTCTACTCGGCCGCCATTGCCGAGTAGAACGCGGATCGGCGATTGGCGGCGGGGCAACCCTTTCTTGAGAGGGACCACCGCAAAATGGCGCGAGATTTTGGCAGGGAGGTTTTGCGGTGCGAAACCAAGCAGAGACACGCGACGACGGCTATCTCAAATCAACGCAACACGCTGCTGCTCCTATGCAACCACGCGCCGTACCAAAGCGTCTGATAACGCAGGAGCGAGGCAGCCATGACTGTCAAAAATAAGTTTGGGCTAGCGGCAGCATCCCTATTCTTGTCGGCCCTATTCGTTCCGTCCTTTGCGCAGGCGCAGCAGCGCGTTGCAACAGCACCGCCCGCACGATCCATATCAGTCCGCGCGCGAACTGCGCCCGCAGGCATGGCCGCAAACCGCCCAGTGAGTAATCGAACTCCGAGTGCCACCGCAAACGGCATGCACTTCGACTCTTCCTCAAACGGATTCGTATCCAACGGCGGATCTTTCGTCCCGCTGCAGGACATACTCAACACCGTTCCCGGCCTGGGCTTCGACTATTCGCACCTCGCCGTCCTTAACGCCAATTTGGGCGAAAAAGCCTTCATCGATCCCGTGACGCAGTTGCGCCTGGCCACAGCCGAACGCCTGTTGCGAGATCAATCGCACTTCTCAAGCGGACCAGGCTTCTTCCTGTTGGACGGCGGCACATACTCTGTTCCGGCCGAACCCGCGCCGAGCGATCAGCCATCGCCGCAACCGCAGATCATCGTCGTGCAGCAGGCGCGCCAAGCGCAGCAAAACACCGAGGCCGGTTCACAGCCCGCGCCGCTGTCGGCAGGGCAAGCCGAAACAGCGCTTACGGACGTGGGTCAATTCACGCTGGTGCTGCAGAGTGGGAAGCAAATCGAAGCGGTGGCTTTCACCCGCACGAACGACCGCATCGTCTATATCACCGCTGACGGCAGCCGCCACACCATCGCCGTCACCAATCTGAATTCCGAATCGACCGTGCGAATCAATCAGGAGCGCGGCACTCCCCTTGAGCTTCCCCTGTAGCCATTCGCGCGGCACCGTCGCAGCTAAGCTTTCGCCATCACGGGCTTCCGTAAAATAATCACTGCTCCCGTCGCCGCAAAAATTCCCGCGTACAAGAATCCCGCCGCCGGGCTCACCGCCGACCACAGCGCGCCCACCACGACGCTCGACACCAGGTCGCCCACTCCATTCGCGGCCGCCAGCACGCCGAACCCCGATCCGCGAACGGCCTTAGGCAACAACTCCGCGGCCAGCGATTTCTCGAGCGACTGCTGAAACGCATCGTGCATGCCCGCAAGCCCGAAAAGAACGACCAGAACCGGAATCGTCGGCGGTTCGAAGATGAATCCCGCATAGGTGATCACGCCAATCAGGTAACCGGCCGCGAGCAGTCCGCGCTTCCCGATCCGGTCGCCCAGCGCGCCCGTGGGATAGGACGCAGCCGCATCGACGATGTTGTGGAACGTGTACAGCCCCACCGAAATTGCCGCAGCGCGTCCGACGCCGAATCGCGGCGTGAGAATCTGGCTCGCCCGCAAAATCAGCAGCGTGGGAGCAAAATCTCCGATGCCATGCGCGAACACTCCCACGAGAAAATACCAAAAGCTTTTCGGCAGTTGCGCGATGCTTGACGCAAAACTCCGCGGAACAACCGCCGCGCCGTCGCTTTTTGCGCGCTTTGCCGACGGCACCAAAAATACAAACGCCAGCACGGCAACCAGCCCCGGCAGCAGCGTCCAGCGCAACACGCCGCGAAGGCCGAGCATTCCCAGCAGCACCGTCGCCGACATCGGCCCCAGCACCGCGCCAAGCGTATCCATCGAGCGTTCGAATCCGAACGCCCGCCCTTCCTGCCCGAGCGATACGGCGTCCGCAAGCAGCGTGTCTCGCGCCGGCCCTCGGCTGCCACGTCCCATCCATCCGAACGCGCGCAGCAACAAAACCACCGGCCAGCTCTGCGCAAACGCGTAACCGAATGTCGTAAGCGCCGTCGCCAGGTAGCCGGTGATGCCCGCGGGTTTCCGCCATCGCGGACGGTCCGCGATAAATCCGCCGGCGAGTTTCGCGAAACTGGAAAGCCCGTCGGAAACGCCTTCGATGATTCCGAGCGCCACCGCGGGCGCGCCCAGGCCCGCCAAGAACGCCGGCAGAATCGATGTCGCCGCTTCGTGCGACCAATCGGAAAACAGGCTCGTGAGGCCAATCCCCAGGACGCCGCGCGTCAGCCAGCGTTTCGATGGAGTTTTCGAGGAAGAAAAAGCCGCGTTTGCAGGTTCGCTCATGGTGGCGTGACTATCGTATGTCGCGCACTCGATCAACACAACCGGCGATAACACAGGTAGAATCGCCCCGATGCGCGCCGTAATTCAACGCGTGACCCACGCCCGAGTGCTCGTCGATGGCCGTGTCCACGGTGAAATCGACGCCGGCCTCATGGTGTTGATTGCCGTCGGCCGCGAAGACACGCCCGTCACGTCCGCCACCATGGCCGAGAAGATCGTTCATCTCCGCATATTCAACGACGACGCCGAAAAAATTAATCGCTCACTTCTCGATACCAGGGGCGCCGTTCTCGCCGTGTCCCAGTTCACGCTATACGGCGACGCGCGCGGCCAGCGGCGCCCCAGTTTCATGCAGGCTGCCTCGCCCAACCTGGGCAAATCTCTTTATGAAGAATTCGTACGCGCGCTCGAAGCCCTTGGCGTGCGCGTCGCCACAGGCGTTTTTCAGGCGCACATGTCTGTCGAGCTGGCAAACGACGGCCCCGTCACTATCCTGCTCGATTCCGACAAGCTCTTCTAAATTTAGATCCCTTGCTATGCCTTGCCCGCTGCCTTACGCTTTTGAACGAAGCCGATCCCCTTGTTGAAATGTAAATGAGCGAAATAGAAATGACCGAAATAAAAAGAATCATCGATCAGATGGACCGAGCCTTTTCCGGCGACGCTTGGCATGGCCCCTCCCTCATGAGTCTCCTCGACGGCCTCTCCGCCGATGACGCATCCAAACATTCGGTTCCTAGCGCCCATTCGGTTTGGGAACTCGTGCTTCACAGCGCCGCCTGGAAAACAATCGCGCAGCACCGTTTAGCCGGAGAGACCGTGGAGGTCACCACCGAGCGCGACTGGCCGCCGGTATGGGAAGTCACCGACGTCGCCTGGAAACGCTCGATCGAAACTTTGTCGGAGAGCCACAAACGCTTGCGGAAAGTTGCCGAGGGATTGAAAGAAGACCAGCTTGAGGAAAATGCCGGAGGTTCGAATTATTCGCGCTACGTCCTGCTGCACGGCGTGATTCAGCACGATCTCTATCATGCCGGGCAAATCGCCATTTTGAAAAAAGCCCTCTTGTGAACGCAGATTCGCTGTTTGTGAAATTCCTCTTTGATACAGCCGCCGAGGTTGCCATCCTCGCAGTCGTTGTCGGCTGGCTATGCTTTGCAGTAATCGTCGTTATCGGCAAGAAACACCAGGCCTCGGGCCACGCCAAGCAGAACATAAAATCTCGACTCGGCTTCTTTCTGCAGATCGTTGCGTGCGCGATCTGTTTTGCCATGCCTCGAATTTTCTTCTCCCCGTTCCTGCCCATGTCAAAAACCAGCGAAGAATTGCTTGCAGCGTTGATTGTCGCGCTGGCCGCGGCTTCCGTTTGGTTCTGCTACGCCGCGGCGCGGACTCTTGGCAAGCAGTGGGCACTCGACGCGCGCGTCATCGAAGGCCACGAGTTGATCATCGAAGGCCCCTTCGCCATTGTGCGCAATCCCATCTATCTCGCGATGTTCGGCATGACCATCGCCACTTACCTGGCCGTCAGCCGTTGGCACGCGATCGTGTTCGCGCTCATTTTTTTTGCGGCTGGCACCGCAATCCGCATCCGGACGGAAGAAAAACTCCTGCGCGAAATTTTTGGCGCGCAGTTTGAGGACTATGCCAGACACGTACCCGCATTTTTCCCCCGCTTCCTGCATTAAAACGTACCGTTTCGCGCCTGGCGTGCGTCCAAGCAAGTGTCCGGAACAAAATTGCGAGCGCGCCATATTTACTGGTACCATCTGCGCGACTTTTCGGGGGAGGAATCAAGTATGCGGTCCAAGTGGATGATATTTGCCGTGCTGGCCATTCTACCGGCGCTGTTTGCGCCTATGGTTGGCGCCCAGGGCGCGCCTGGCGACTGGCCGATGTATCGGCGCGACCTTGCGGGCACCGGCTTTTCGGCGCTCTCGCAAATTAACACTGATAATGTTTCGAAACTCACCCAATCCTGGTCCGCGCAGTTGACGGACCGCGGCGGCCTCGAAGTTACGCCCATCGTCGTCAACGGCGTGATGTACATTCCCGGCGGCAACCGTGTAATGGCGCTGGACGCCGTTACCGGAAAAGAGATTTGGCGTTACGACGTACCTCAGGCGCCCACGCGCGGCGTTGGTTACTGGCCCGGCGATAAGGACAATCCGGCGCGGATTATCTTCACCACATTCAGCAAGAAAATGATTGCGTTGGACGCGACCACCGGAAAACCTGTGTCGAGTTTCGGCCAGGACGGAGTCGTCGACATGACCGTGGGCTACAACGGCGTTCCCACGATCTACAAAAACCTTGTGTTTGTCGGCGCCAGCGTCGGCGAGCTGCCGACTGGCCCCCCGGGTGATACCCGCTCTTACGATGCGCTCACCGGCAAGCTGNNCGAATTACTACGGCGGAGATCGACCCGGCGCCAATCTCTTCGGCAACTCGATCGTTGCCGTCGATGCCGACACCGGAAAGCTGAAGTGGTATTTTCAAACCATTCACCACGATCTGTGGGATCAGGATCTGCCGCCCGGGCCTGGATTTGTTGACATCGTCCAAAAGGGCAAAACGATTCCCGCGCTCGTTGCCATTGGGAAGACGGGTATGATGTTTATTCTGAATCGGGACACCGGGAAGCCCGTGTTCGGTGTACAAGAGCGTCCGGTTCCCAAGGGCGATGTTCCGGGCGAGTGGTATTCGCCCACCGAACCGTTTCCCATAAAACCCCCTCCCCTCGCTCGAATGAGCTACAAGCCGGAGGATATGGTTACGGCCGACGACACAACTCCTGAGCACGTCAAGGCCTGCCAGGACCTGCTCGCAAAGGGCGGCGGGAGCTTCTACAACGCGGGCCCCTTTACCGGGTGGCTCTACCACGAGGACGGCACTCCGCCAAAGACCACAATCCAATTCCCCGGAGGAACCGGCGGCAGCAACTGGGGCGGTACCGCGACCGACCCGGCCACGCATTACGTTTTCGTGCAGACGCATGACATGTCGCTGATCGGCTGGCTCGAGAAGAAGAAGGCCGGCCTGGTGTACGGCAGGGGCAACGAAGGTTCTACGCAAGTGTATGATCGGGGAAGCGTCGACGGCCCGGGCCCCTACTTTAGCTTCAGCGCCCCGGTGAAGGGCGCGGATGGCAAGGTGATAGGAAACTGGCCCTGTCAGAAACCGCCGTGGGGCCGCCTGTACGCGATCAACGCAAACACGGGCGACATCGCCTGGCAGTCGGTGATTGGCATTACCGAGGGACTGCCGCCAGCCAAGCAGAATACTGGCGGCGGTGGCAGTGCCGGCCCCATTGCGACGGCGGGCGGTCTTGTGTTCATCGGCGCGACGCCGGACAATCGCTTCCGTGCCATCGATTCCAAGACCGGAAAAGAGCTCTGGGTCACCAAGCTCGGGAAAAATGCGAACGCGAATCCGATGACATATCAAGGCAAGGACGGCAAGCAATACGTGGCCATCGTCGCCTCGGACACCATGTTCGTTTTCGCTTTGCCCTAGCCAATCCGATAGCATCGATCGTAAATAGTAGTTAGATGGCTGAAGTCAGAATGGCCGCTAAATTTGCCGAACGCTTATCGGAAAGGCAGCGGCCGTTTCTGCAATATGCGCGCTTCTTCCATCTGCGAGCCGGCCACCTCCGATTCGCGGGGCACGACATGCCGTGCCCCGCGTCAATGCTTGACCCGGCACACCCCACCCAGCAAGTTTGCCGCCCGCTTCTTCGCCTTCGAGGAATTGCTACCGCGAGAGAGGATTCGAAGAAATGATTTTCGCGTGGAAAAACGATGGGCTCGTGGAAACGATCTATGCGTTGAAAAACTCTAGCGGATGTTGAGTTTTTCGATCATGCGGAGGACGTCAGAAGCGCCGACGTCGTACAGCGCGTGCTCGTCTTCCTGCTCGAGGCGTCCCCGAAGATATTCGGCGCCGATGTAGCTCGCCTCGCGGTCCGTCAGATTGCGGCCAGTGCGCGTGCGAAATGCCACGAATCCCGGATGTGCCAAGCCAAGCACCACGCCCTTGCCATCAACCAGGAACTTGCAATCCATCGTGTCGCTGTGGCGCGTGGCAATTCCGTTCCAGCAATGGGAGAAGCGGCAACGGTACACGTAATCGGTCACCTTCGAGGGCACATCGAACGCGCCGATGAATTCACTCATGGGACCCCTATTGGGGATTGCTGTGGACGCCGCTGTTTTCGCCATGGAGGAATCTATTCCCTCGCGCCGACGACCGCGGGCTGCGCGGCGTGCCGATAATTTTCAATGGCTGCTCCCACTCCTGCACCAGAAGGCAGGCGGAAACCCTGATCGAGCAAGGTCTTTCCCAGCGCCGCGAGGAAAATTAGAATATTGGGTTTCTGACAGGAGTAGCCCATCAAGCCGATCCGCCAGATCTTGCCCTTGATCGGGCCCAGACCGCCCGCGATCTCGATGTTGAATTCATCGAGCAGTTGTTTCCGCACTTTGCCGTCTTCGATGCCGGCTGGAATGTTTACGGCCGTCACGGTCACCAGCCGGTCAGCGGGATTCTTTACAAATAGTTCCAGGCCCATGGCTTCGAGTCCCGCGATCAGCGCCTGCTGATTCTGCGTGTGGCGCTCCCAGCGCGCTTCCAGCCCTTCTTCGAGTACGATCCTTAGCGCCTCGCGCATACCGTAAATCAGCGTGATCGGCGGTGTGTGGTGGTAGAGGCGTTCCTTGCCCCAATAGCTCATCGCGGGCGTCAAATCAAAGTACCAGCTCCGCACAGGCTCTTTGCGCGCATGCATGATTTCCTCCACGCGCGCGTTCACAGTGATGGGCGCCATTCCCGGCGGCGCGCTGATAGCCTTCTGCGCTCCGCTGAAGCAAATATCGATCCCCTGCCGCGCCACGTCCAGCGGGATACCTGCGAGCGTCGCCACGGTATCAACCACAAGCAGTGCGCCAAGTTCATCCGCGACTTTGCGGTAGTCCTCGATGCGCTGCACGACTCCCGAAGAAGTCTCGCCATGCGCTAGGCCGACGAACTTGATTTTCCTTCCTTTGCCGGCGCGAAGAACATCGGCCGGATCAACCGTGCGCCCGTACGGCGCCTCCACGCGGATCACCTTCGCAGGTATGCGCTCCGCGATGATGGCCATGCGCTCGGAAAACGCGCCGTTCACACAGACGATGCACTCATCGCCGGCTTCCAGCGGGTTCATCACCGCCGCTTCAATTCCGCCCGAGCCCGACGCGGAAATTGGGAACGTGATCCGGTTCTGCGTTTGAAAAACCTTGCGCAGCAGTTCCTGCACGTCGTCCATCATCTCCGTGAACCACGGGTCCATGTGGCCGACCATGGGCGCGGCCATCGCACGATACACGCGGGGGTCCATGCAGGATGGTCCCGGCGTCAGCATAAGTCTCTGGGGCGGCAGCAACTCCCCCATCATTTTTGTTTCATGGTCACTCATTTGTTTTTCCTCGCTGCCTGAAATTGCTCTCCGCATTCGCTCATTGAACGAACGTATCTTCCGCTGGCAGTCGGAAGATGAAGTCTATCTTCAATCTAGAGTAGTAGTTTCCCTAAATACAACCACTGCGGTCAACCTCCAAAATGGATGCCATTGATAGCGTCTCCAGGCCGCTCCGCCTGGCCGGACGCCCGCCTGGGTCCCCAAACTGGGCCGATGGAGGGGGTTAGCGGTTTCGCAACTGTTTCGCCGCTTTGTTGAAAGGCCTATACCCCTATGCTAAATTCACAAATTGACCCCTCATGACGATGATTGACGGAAAATCTGCCACGGCTGAAAAGCCAAAAGTCTCGCGTGTGGAAGTGTATTGGCACACGGTGAAGTATCGCACCGTGATTCTCTACGCGATCATCCTCACTACGATTTTGCTCGCCGCCACATACCTGGTATTCCCTGAGGTTTCGGGCAGCATCTTCCGGCGAATTTCGGATGCGATTGGGCCGCGTGACGGCGGAGTAGCCACAAACATTTCGGCCCGCCAGGCGCGCTTCGTGAATCTCGACGGCAAAGTGCAAGTGAAGAAAGTCAATTCTGTGCAGTGGACAAGCGCGGACTATCAGATCACTCTCGACAAGGGCGATCTGATCCAGACCGCTTCCGAGGGAGTTGCGCGCATCGCATTCGCCGACGGAACCACTTATACCGTGAAGGGCGATACCCTTGTCACCGTGGAAGAAAATATTGTCGAGCAGGATCACGCTTCGCAAGTCGCCGTGCACATCACTTCGGGGCAGGTGGATCTCGCCACCGGCACTTGGCAAGTCCCCGGCTCCAAAGCGGAAGTTTCCTTCGAGAACGCCGTCGCGTCTCTGCGCGCCAACAGCCGCGCGGATGTGCGCAGCGATCCGCAGACGAACGAGCAGCAGATCACCGTCAATTCAGGAAGCGCGGAGTTGAATCGCGGCAACGAGCATGTGGACATCGGGCAGTACGAACGCGCAACCCTGCCGCCCGGTGGCGGGCCCATTGCGAAAACCCAGGTACTCGCTCCTCCCCAGCTCGCCGGGCCGCTCAACTTGCAGCCAATTATCTTGGCCGATCCGAAGCACGATCCAATCCACTTCTCGTGGAAGCCCGCGGCAACGGCGAAGCTCTACGACCTACAAGTTAGTGCGACGACGATGTTCAGCCGCATCGTCATGGAAAAGAAAACCGCCGCGACGAGCGTGGACTTAACCGGCCTCGACCCTGGCGACTATTTTTGGCGCGTGAAAGCCATCGACGATAAGAACAATGTCAGTGATGCCAGCGACTCCTACAAGTTCACGCTCGTCGCTCAGGGCAAAGAGCAGGAAATGCTCCTGGACGTGGATGGAACGCAATTGCAGGGCAATGTTGTCGAAGTGGTCGGGCGCACCGAATCCGGCGCGGCCCTGATCATCAACGGCGAGCAAGTCGCCGACATCAGTGCGGACGGACATTTCCGTTACTTTACCGAGCCCATGGCGCGAGGCAGCCACACGATCGTTATCACCGGCCAGAATCGGCGCGGCGGCACAGCCATCAAGCGCGTAGATATCGTAATTCCGTAGTCGCACAAGCGATGCACCGTCGAGACGGTGCTCACGTGGAACCTGAGAGGAAAGCAATCTGTGAACAAAAACGGCTACAGCATGCGGTCGGTCTTCAGCCTATTCTCTTCGGACCTGGCCATCGACCTCGGAACGGCGAACACACTCGTCTTCGCCCGCAGCAAAGGCATCGTCGTGAACGAGCCTTCCATCGTCGCCATTAATAAGACGAACGGTGAAGTAGTGGCCGTCGGCCGCGAGGCCAAGGAAATGCTCGGACGAACTCCGGGCAACGTCGTGGCCATCAAGCCCATGAAGGACGGCG
>PKUY01000045.1 GCA_003131705.1 Acidobacteriota bacterium
GGGTTGCTAGTTCGAATCTAGCTCGGGAGCCATCTTCTTCTTGCACTTCAGCTAGTGGCGACCTTCCATCTCCTCCTTTTTTTGTCCGACTGTCACGAAACTGGAACGCTGTGCGCTTTCCGTTCGGGACTTGCGTGGCGCGTCGTAGATTGCCCGACTGTCTCCGGTGCGACGCCACTCAAACGAGTGCAGACGACGTGCCACAGACTGCGGCTCTTGCTGCTCCCTCATCCGAGCAGGGAATACCATATTTAATGCTGGCCTTGAGTATGGTATAAAGGAGGCCTTNNAAGATCACCGTCGAGGTGCCGCGGGGGCTTCTGGAAAAGGCACAGCAGGCCAGCGGTACCGGCGTCACCCAGACAGTCCGTGCCGGGCTGCAGCTAGTTGCGGCATCGCGGACTTACGCTCGCCTACGCCGCCTCCGAGGCAAGGTTCGCTTCACGCGGACGTTGGCAGAGTTGAAGGCTGACCGGTGATTGCCGCTGATACGAGCACATGGGTAGCCTTTCTNNGGGCAGGTGGTTATGGTGCCCGTTGTGCTCACCGAACTCCTAAGTGATCCGAAGCTCCCTTCAGGCGTCGCGGAAACGCTCTCAGAAGTACCTTCGGTCGAGATCGAATCCGGCTACTGGCAGAGGGCAGGAGGGATGCGAGCCAAGGTGCTGGCACGGCGCCGCAAGGCGCGTCTCGGTGACGCGCTGATCGCCCAGAGCTGTATCGACGGGGGTGTCCCTCTACTCACGCGGGACCGGGACTTCAAGGCGTTCGCCGAAGCTGCGGGCCTNNTCCGGAACGAACTGACCCTAGTTGGTCCAATCGAGAGGGCCAGCACGTCCGGATCGGGGAGCGAATTCACGTTTACTCCAAAAGGCTTTCACTGTTTGGGTGCAACCTTGGGTGCAACGAAACCAGGGGAAATGGCTCCCAATTCTTGTAAGCGACACCAGACAGGGCATTTAGATGTTGGACTTCATCGGCTGTTAACCGAAGGGTNNTCGAATCTAGCCCGGGGAGCCACATTTCCTGTTTAGAAGCATCGTGTTACACGAACGAATCCCACAGTTCCCACAACGAGACTTCTGCGGAACCAAAGGTCTTTGTCTCGCTACAGCATTCATCGGGCACAAGCTAGTCTTCGTTCGAGGGTGGCTCTGAAAATAGAGCCTTTAGGTACTGTTCAGGAGCAGCAACGAATCGGCTTACGAGTTGAAATGGCTGGCTTTCGCGATAACTGATTTGATGGACCTCTCCTCCGTCAAAAGAAAATATCTGTGCTTCTGGGTACGCCAGCAAAATAGGGGAGTGGGTTGCGATTAGGAACTGGATGTTCTCGTTGTTGGCTACCAAGTCATTCAGCAAAACGAGAAAGCTAAGCTGACGTTGCGGAGACAATGCAGCCTCCGGTTCGTCCATCAGATAGAAGCCTGAACGGGTAAAGCGATTTTGCAGCAACGACAGAAACGATTCGCCGTGGGACTGGTCGTGGAGGCCTTTGCCACCGTAGCTTTGCGATGCCCCGAGATTATCAACCTGGCTGGCAACATTGAAAAAACTCTCTGCTCTCAAGTAAAAACCATTTCCGGTTTTCTTTGTGAACGATAGTCTTAGATCTCATGTACAGGAAGTAAACAGGCGGGTGCGGCGTGTGCTGATTGCGAATGCTCCTTGGGCGCAGGATTGGGTTCAGCAAAAAAAGGAAAAATGATCGCCGTTTCACGGTACGCGACACGAGCAGATAGGGCACTTGGATTTTTGACCTCATCGGCCGTTAAACGAAGGGTTGCTAATTCGAATCTAGCCCGGGGAGCCATCTTTCCTCTTTTTGTTCCAATCAGTTAGCGACGGTCGCGTTTCCCCTTCTGTTGGCTTGTGGCTAAATGTAGTACGCTTCCTTTTCCGTACGCCGATTCATTGGCTTTTTCCGTAAGCGCCTGACTTGACTAACCAGACGCCCACCTTTTTCCATCGCTTGCCGAACTTGATCCGCCATTCCGAGTTGGTTTCCGGACTCGTGTGGCGCATGGCTCGCTGGACTGTGACGTCCGGTGCGACCTCACTTAAGCGCTTACAAAAGACGTGCCGCAGAGTGTAAAGCCTCGGAGTGGTGGCACCATGCACAAAATCGGACGCAAATGGTGTATAGTCAAAGCATGCGAACCAACATCGACATTGACGAGCGTCTGATCCGCAAGGCACGAAAACTCACACGTCTCAAGAGCAAGCGGCAGATTGTGGATAGGGCTTTGGAGTTACTAGTCCGTTCGGAAAGCCGCAAGGGCGTTCTCGGATACTATGGAAGCGGAATCTGGAGCGGCGACGTAAAGGCCGCACGAAAAAACCGGGTTTGATTCTGGTGGTCCTTGATCCTGGTCGATAGCTCCGTCTGGATTGATTTCCTCGGTTCTTCGCCTTCCCACGCGGGAGCCGAACTGCGCCGCATGATCGTCGATGCGGAGCCTTTTGCGCTGGCAGGAGTTGTCATCACCCAGGTGCTGCAAGGCCTCAGGCGTGATGTGGGTACGATCGAGCAATATCTTTCGCAGTGGGACATTCTTGAACCAGTTGGATTTCGAACCTACCAGGAAGCCGCGCGCATTTTTCGATCTGCGCGAGCCAAAGGCGTTGCCGTTACGACTGTCGATGCTTTGATCGCAGCGATTGCCTTGGAGCATGGCGCGACGCTGTTTACGCTCGATCAGGACTTTACAAGAATCTCGGCCATCGTCCGCCTTCCACTTTACGTCTACTGAGATTTTCGCCATTTGAGTTGAAATCCGACAGGATAGCGTCATGTTGTTCAGGCTGAGGATTGGGTAGCTAGCTAACGGCCTGACGCCGGCAATATTCTGTTCCTATCTTGAGCCGAGACCGACACCTTGACCTTGTACCAGGAATCCAGCGGATCACGTGGTGAGCAAACCGCCGTTCGTGTCGGCCAAGCCGTCGATCCGCTCAATTCCTGCTCACGTGACTTCGACAAGACATGCGGTTGCGGAGGCCTGATTTGAACCGACCACCCCGAGTGGCTCGATGGTGCCGTTGCGTTGCGTGCAGGGGGTTCCGAGTGGATTTTGTAATTTACTTGCGCTCCTTTCGAGGATCATTTTCTCACATCCGTTGCTCGCGTGGGTGCAGGTGTGGGTGCAATTAAAGAAGGAAAAATGGCTCCCAATTTCTCGTAAGCGCACCAGATAGGGCACTTAGATTTCTAAGCATCTCGGCTGTTAACCGAAGGGTTGCTAGTTCGAATCTAGCCCGGGGAGCCAAACATTTTCTTTTCAATCAGCTGCGTTTTTTCGAGCATGCGAATTTTGGCCAATTAGCATTCGGTTGCACGCCGAAGGGTGTCTGCTCCAACACGAATGAGAGAATCGAGTCATTTATTCTGGAATCAGTAAAATACGCAGCCTTCCGTCCTGATTCCTCCAACCGCTCGTTGGGTGCGATGGGTGCAACATCAGAGCTGATTCCATGGCGAACTCAAAAATTTAGTGCATCCGTGACCTACCATTTTCCCCTTCCCATCGAACGGCGTATACATCCTCACGCCCGCGAAACAGTCTTCGAAAAAGAGCAATCTTCCTTTCAGGTGTAGGTGGCCCAGCACCGCCGCCCTCGGATATCATCGCGGCAGGAATCGCTGTTTGACTCGATTCCCTAGGTGTTGAATTCTGAATCCCCAACATCGCTCGGAAACGAATATTTTCTTCGCGGAGCCGCTCGCATGCCTTCTCTGCCGACCGGAGAAGGTCTTCAAGATTGTCCAGGTTGGTCATTTCTCGCGCGGTCTTCCTATAGACTAATACCAAAGTTTTCCGACAAAAGTGCAACACCTTAGTATTGAGTATTCTAAAGTGTTGCCTTATAATACTCAAATGCGATACGTACCTAGAAATCTGGACAAAGTGGTCCAGCAAGCCGCCAGGCATTTCCCAGCGGTAGTCGTAACAGGACCGCGCCGCTCCGGAAAGACGACTCTCCTCCGCCAATTGTTTCCCAAGGCTCAGTACGTGCTCCTTGAAGATCCCGACATCCAAGGACGGATTCGCAATGACCCACGTACATTCCTCGAAGAGCTTCGTCCCCCTGTTCTATTCGACGAAATTCAGAATGCTCCCGAACTCCTAAGTTACGTGCGCACTCTTATCGATGCGGTACCACGCCGGATGGGCCGGTGGCTATTCACCGGATCGCAGGAATCGCCGTTAATGCAAGGCATCACGGAATCGATGGCTGGACGGGCTGCCATTCTGCAACTTCTGCCCTTCAGTATCGTCGAGAGTGCAAAAGCAAATATGCTTCACGGTGGTTTTCCAGAGGTTCTGGCTCGCCCAAAATCTCGAGCACTTTGGTTTGCTTCCTACCTTCAGACCTATTTGGAGCGAGACGTCCGTGCCATCACAAACGTACGAGACTTAGTTACCTTCCGCCGATTCCTTGCTTTAGTCGCCAGCCGGCACGGCCAAATCCTCAATAAGACCGATCTTGCTGCTCCGCTTGGGGTCTCCGTGCCGACCATAAGCGAGTGGTTGCACGTTCTCGAAATCACCAGTCAGGTCATCCTTGTTCCACCGTACTTCGAGAATCTTGGGAAACGGCTTATCAAATCTCCGAAAATCTATTGGGGCGACCCTGGCTTTGCCTGCTACCTCTTGGGAATTGCTTCGGAGACTGAGCTTCAGCGTTCGCCATTCCTAGGGCAGCTGTTTGAGGGTTTTGTGGCGGCCGAAATACTCAAGAGCCAAGTGAATCGGGGAGCCAGAAAAGAGCTGTATTACTTTCGCGATCAGCAGGGCCTGGAAGTAGACTTTCTGATACCAAGGCCGAACGCCGAACTATGGCTCATAGAATGTAAGGCTGGAAAGACGGTTCGGCCTGCGATGGTCGCTCCGCTTCTTGCCTTGCGCCGCACATTGGAGAATCGATCGACGCGTATGATTGTGGTGCACGGGAAGTCACGCTTGGCTCAGGTCACAAGAGCAGTCGCGAGCGGAGTAGAAGCGCTAGATCTAGCGCGCTTCGTTTCAGAGCTCATTCGCGACCATTAATCAGTACGGCAAGCGGTGGCCGAAAGATTTCCTTCCCACCAAAGCCTGGTATCGTTGAGTAGTGAGTCCAAGTTGTGGACGAATCTATCGTTCATCACCTGGAGTGAGGCCGTGGGTACAGAATTGTTGACGAGCTCACCGATGGTGGCGCCGGATTTTGGGTGCAACATTGGGTGCAGCTAGAGCAGAAAGAATGGCTCCCAATCTCTCGTAAGCGACACCAGATAGGGCACTTAGATTTTTGTCCCCATTGGCTGTTAACCGAAGGGTTGCTAGTTCGAATCTAGCCCGGGGAGCCAAA
>PKUY01000008.1 GCA_003131705.1 Acidobacteriota bacterium
GAACACCATCATCATCATGACCAGCAACCTGGGCGCGAGCGAAATGGGTAACCTGCTCCGTCCGAACCTCGGCTTCGGGACCGGGGACACGGAGCGCAATAACGCCGCGGGCATCGTCGATGAGTCTCTCAGCGGCAAGGTCATGCGCATCGGCCTGGAAGCGGCGCGGCGCAAGTTCTCGCCCGAATTCATGAACCGCATCGACAAAGTCGTCGTGTTTCATCCGCTGCGGTCTCGGCAGCTCGAACAGATTCTCGAAATCGAGCTGGGCATGGTGCAGCAGCGAGTGCTGGAGACCGCCAAGGGGAGATTTCTGTTCCGTGTCGCACCGGCAGCTCGGGATTTTCTGCTGCGCGAAGGCACTGACTTGAAATTCGGCGCGCGCCACTTGAAACGGGCGATCGAGAGGCATCTGGTGTACCCGCTGGCGAGTTTGCTGGCGACGAACCAGGTTTCGCTGGGCGACGTGCTTTCGATCGATTGGAACGGCATTGATACCGGTTTGACGTTTCTGAAAGAAGCCGAAGGTGCGCTCGTCCCCATGGATTCGCCGGCTCCCGCTCCATTCACGGAAGCTGCGGCGGCCATCTCCGACGGGCGTGAAATGTCCTTCCCGCTGCCGGCAACCGCCGTGGAAGTCGCGCGGCCCCTGCCAGTCAGCCGTGTCGTGATCGCGGATAAAGCCAGAAACGAAAACCGGTAGAGTTTCTCCGGCAGCTTCGTCGTGAAGAAGTTTGCGCCCGCGGTGCGGATCGGCAGCTTCTGCCGTCTGCGCCGCGATTTCCCCAGCCCAACCTGCAGCTTAGCGCCTGCGCGAATTCAGTCGCTTGTGGGCCCCGCTCCGGTGGCCTACTATTGACCGGGTAGAAGCCGGATCTGGCGCCTGGACATTCATCGTGATCACTCTCTGCTCCCAATGCGATAAACCGGAAACGAAATGTACTTGCGAGAAGTACTGCTGCTTCTGCCAGTTGCAAGAGCACGTTCGCCTCTGCGTGGACGGGCTGTATTACTGCGCGGACTGCCGCGAAGCTTGCGACGTGCGCCTAGCTGACGCCGATGACCATTGATCCCGCGCGAGTCTCCCTCGGCTTTCGTGTTGAATGCACCCTGCACGACGATTCACGGCTTATGGTCGGGATTACTGAAATCGTCGGGCACGCGGCGGAACGCGTCGGCCTCTCCGAAAAAGAACAGAAAGATTTCAAAGCGGCGGTTGTTGAAGCGTGTCGAGAGGCATTCCTTCTCGCTCACCGCACGGAGGGCACTTCCGCCACGATCAAGCTCGCCGCTGCTGATTTGCCGAATCTTGTTGAAGTCACGATTGAGTCTTCTGCAGCAGCAGCACGCGCGGCGGGCGTGGATCCTTCCGGCAAAGCGGCTACGCTTGCAGCGGGGATTCCTAAGGCGCCCACGAGCCCTCGCGCAGCCGGTGTGCAACGCGAGGTGCGCGAAGGCCGGTTTTACGTGACCGTTGCTAAATCCAACGGCGCGTCAAAGTCCGAGAGAAAAGTCTAATTCTGCCGATGATTTCCGCGGGTCCCGCCGAACGATCCACCACGTCCTACATGGGTGATGCAAAAGCTTTGGTGCGAATTAGAGCGAGGAGCTGATCCTGCGTCACAGGGGCCTCGACTTTCAGCCGGTCGCCGCTCGGTGAGACGCGCACCTGATCGAGCGCGCCCGCGAGATCCGGATGATCCTGTGATTCCTGATAGCGACGGTACATGAGTCCTGCCTGCAGTGCCGCGGCCAGTAAATTCGCGTCGTCGGGAGAATTGCAGACTGCTTGAAAATGCGTGTCCACGCCGTTGTCCGCGTCCACGCCGATGGTCATCGCTTTTATGCGAGCGATGATGGTGGCGGCTTGCGGAAACTGGCTCGCTTGCGGGATCAGTTGCTGCATCGCGAGATGGGCGTAGTTTTGGTCGAGCACGGCCCAAATAATTCCGGAGCCGTTGGCTTCGTTGATCAGCGGGAAGAGCTGGTCGTTCGTCAGCAGGCTTTCAGAAACGCCCGTGCGAACGTCGATCAGTTTTTCGAGGGCGGAGCGATGGCCGAAAGCGGCCGTGTTCGAGTCGATGAACAAAAACAGAATATCGTTCGCGCTCGCACCGCCGCCGAAGGCGTAGAGGTGATAGCCGTGTATATCGAACATCGGCAGTTTCTGCTGCTTGAAGCGTTCCTCGCTTGACGAAGGGTTGAACGTCCCCAGCGCGATGCCAACCACTTGTTCCCCTGTTGCCTTCGACACGATTCCGCCCCAGGCAAGCTCATCCACTTGGGAATCCGGATCCACGCCCGCGCTAACTAGAAACTGTTCGAACTGCCGGAATTTGCTGGGCAGAAGCTGATCGCGCAGCTGGGAAAACCAAGGAAACTTTCGCGCTGATTTCAAATCGGCGTAAGCAAATTCTCCCACCTGTTTCGGAAACATTCCCACGACGGAAGTGCTGAGAGACCCAGCGGATGTCCGTTGCGGCGCGCACAGAAATACGCCGAGCAAAAAGGCTGCTATCAAACAATGAATTGCAATAAGGCGATGAATTGGCTTTCTCATGTTTTCTTTCCTTCGAGTACTCGGTGCGTATTAGACACATTATATATCAGACACCGGATCGGCCCGCTCCCGCGCGACTTTCGGAGATTCGTGCCGTTAACGACAGTGTCTCCGAACGTACCCTGGTGGCAAATACGGCGTCGGTAATCGATTCCAGATTGATCGACACGTTTTCAAGCGCGCCCCGAGTTGCCGCCGAGGCCATTAACCGGGCCACGCCAATGTCAGAAGACATAGATGGGCCCGACATCGGTTCCAGTTGGCCGAGCTTCTCGAATACTTCCGCGGCTTTTCGCGCGACTTCGAGCGGCACTTCGATTGCGGCCGCGAGACCTCGCTGGATGGCAGTGTCGCGGCGCCGCGTCTCTTCCGGAGTGTTGCGCGGCAACTTGTGCGCGGCAATCACGGATTCAAACGCCGCCGCATCGCCATCGATGGCAGCAGTGAGCGCGCGCGACGCGGACTGAAATTCCGCAGCTGCATCACTCAGAGGGCCTGCGTGTGCCGCGAGCGATCTTTTCTTAAGCGAAAGCCCCGCCACCATCTGACCAAGACTCGCGCTTAGCGCTCCGGCAAGCGCGGCAACGGAACCTCCTCCCGGCGTCACCGTTGGCTGGCCGACTGCGTCAAGAAACGGCTCGACGAGCGCGGAAAAACTCGCAGAGGTTTTGCCATCGCCACGGAGCGATGCTTCCAGGCGATTCTCCAATACTTGTGCGGGAGAAAAGTCTTCGAGCTGCAGATAAAAATCCGCGGTAATCTCCAGCGCGCGCCTGGGAACCAAACCGACGATTTCGCTGCCGACGATTCCGACACCGTGACGTTGAGCCTCGCGCTTCACCGCCTCGAATGCCTGATGGATCGGCGTCGTTTCGAAATCCGTCAGATTCATGGAGACCTGGGCCAGTTTGCGCGTGCTCAAATCCAGGCCCATCGCTTTGACGCAAGGCATTCCGCCGCTCGAGAAGCGGATGGTTTTCGCGATGCGTTTTGCGATATCGATGTCCGGCGTATTCAGGTTGACGTTGTAGGCGATCAGGAACTTGCGGGCGCCGACGACGGTCGCCCCGGCGGTGGGATGCAGACGCGCCTCGCCGATGTCTGGCGCGCGGTCGGGATTGCGAGGAACTTCTTCGCGCAATCCTTCGAACTGGCCCCTGCGAATATTTTCCAAGTTGACGCGTTCGGGTCGCTGCGCTGCGGCCTCGTAAAAATAAACCGGGACGCGATAGCGTTCCCAGATTTCTTGTCCGGCTCCTATTGCGAGCGCCACGCAGTCTTCAATCGTGACGCCTTCGATCGGAATAAAAGGAACTACGTCGGCCGCACCCAGTCGCGGATGCACTCCCGTTTGTTTCGTGAGGTCAATCAATTCAGCGGCTTTGCCGACGCCGCGCACAGCCGCCTCGCGAATGGCTTCGGGCTCGCCCGCAAGCGTGATCACGCTGCGATTGTGATCGGTGTCGCTTTCGCGGCCGAGCAAAAATACGCCGGGAACCGCGCACATCGCCGCGACGATCGCGTCCACNNAGTTTTTTCGAGTGGATTACCACACCGCGCTTCATGGTCAGACTGCAGAGGTTCACACCAAAATAGTACGGAATTTCGCGATAGCTCGCCACTTCAAACGCGGCGATGTCAGCATACTTGCCAACTTCGAGCGAACCGACGCGATCGTGCTGACGCAACGAATAGGCAGGATTAATTGTTGCAGCCGCGATGGCTTCGGCGGGAGTCATGCGCATCTGCGTGCATGCGAGCGAGAGAATCATCGGCATGCTGAGCGTGGGACTGGTGCCGGGANNCGGGATTGAAATCGGTGGCGAGCGCGACGATGGCGCCGGTATCGATCAGATCGCGTGCGGGAGCGTAGCGCGCCGCACCGAGATGAAAGCTGCAGCCCGGCAGCAGAGTGCAGACGACATTCGAGAGCGCGAGGGCACCGACGTCGGCGCGGTTGATTTTCTCCAGGTGATCGGCGCTCGCGGTTTGCAGTTCGATTGCGAGGCGCGCGGCGCCCGTGTGCGCGAGTTGCTCGGCGTGGATGCGCGGCACAAGACCGCACGCGCGCCCCGCCGCAAGAATCCTCCGCGACTGCGCCACCGTGAATGCGCCGCGGTCGCAGTAAACGTCGCAAAAGTCGGCGAGGCCGGCGGTGGCGACACCGGGAATCCAATGGTTCGTCAGCAGATCGACGTAGGCATTGGGGCGACGGCGGAATTCCGGCGGCACAACGTGCGCGCCGAGAAACGTGCTGACGATATCGAGAGGCTGCTCCTGATGGAGCTGCTGGAGGATGTCGAGAGTTTTAATCTCGCTCTTCCAATTGAGGCCGTAACCGCTCTTGGCCTCGATCGTGGTGGTTCCGTGCGCCGCGAAGTTTTGGAGATGCGCGGTCGCGCGAGCCTTCAAGCTCTGGACAGACGCGCTGCGCAGCNNACGCGCTTCGCTGAGGCGTTCGATGCTACGCCGCGGGCCGACGGCGGCGACGCGATCTTCGTGAATGAGCAGCGCGCCGTCGCGAATGAGGCCCAACTCGGCGAACGTCCGGCCTCGACGCGGGACCGAGCCGCGCATCGTCAGCAATTCCGAGCAGCCGGTAATCAGCCAGTCGGGCACCGAAGTCGCCCCGATACTAACCTGCTAAGATATAAAAGACTACTTCCGGCAGCGACGATTTCGCGCGAAGAAAAATTCCGGCAGGAGGTCACGGCTTTTCTCCGGGCATTTCGGCTGCGGGCATGGGAATTGTGACGCCGGATTTGCGCGCGAAGTCGATAGCCTCGGGGTAACCCGCGTCCACGTGGCGCGCGACGCCGATGCCGGGATCGTTGGTGAGTACGCGTTCAATGCGTGCGGCCATTTCGGGGGTGCCATCGGCGACCAGGACTTGTCCGGCGTGGAGCGAGTAGCCGATTCCGACGCCGCCGCCATTGTGAATCGAAACCCAGCTTGCGCCGCTCGCGGTGTTCAGCAGGGCGTTGAGCAAAGGCCAGTCCGCGACGGCATCAGAGCCGTCGCGCATTTTTTCCGTTTCGCGGTAGGGCGATGCGACCGAGCCGCAATCCAGATGGTCGCGACCGATGACGATGGGCGCTTTCAATTCGCCGCGAGCCACGAGGTCATTGAGNNGCCAGCAGATGCGAGCCGGCAGTCCTTGAAAGCGGACACGCTTTTGCGCGAGGTTGATCCAGCGGCAGAGGATTTCGTCGTGCGGAAACATTTCGAGGACGAGTTTATCGGTGCGATGGATGTCGGACGGCTCGCCGGAAAGCGCCGCCCAGCGAAATGGCCCGCGGCCCTCGCAAAATAACGGGCGAATGTAGGCGGGGACGAAGCCGGGAAAATCGTAGGCATTTTTCACGCCCTGCTCGAAGGCAAATGTGCGGATATTGTTGCCGTAGTCGAAGGTGANNGGATTCGAGGGCGCGCTTGCGACAGGTTCCGGGATCCGCGCTGCGGAGTTCCTCGGCCTGGGCTGCGCTGAGGCCCTGCGGAATGTAGCCACCGACGGGGTCGTGCGCGCTAGTCTGGTCGGTGAGAATGTCTGGGACAACGCCGCGACGGGCGAGTTCGGGAATCACATCCGCGCAATTTCCGATGAGGCCGACCGACGTAGCTTCACGCTTGCGGACGGCATTTTTCAAAATGCGCAATGCTTCGTCGAGATCGTTGANNCCCATGCCGCCCATGCCGCCGCTCGCGATCAGCTTTCCGGCGAGATCGCCCTGAAAATGTTTGCGTCCGGCCGCGGCGAATGTTTCGTACGTGCCTTGCAAAATTCCCTGCGAGCCGATGTAGATCCAGCTGCCGGCGGTCATTTGGCCGTACATCATCAGGCCGGCGCGATCGAGCTCGTCGAAATGCTGCCAGTCGCTCCAGTGTCCGACGAGATTTGAATTCGCGATGAGGACGCGAGGGGCGTAAGTGTGCGTGCGGAAAATTCCGACGGGCTTGCCGGATTGCACGAGGAGCGTTTCGTCATTTTCGAGGCTTTTGAGGGAGGCGACGATGGCGTGAAAACATTTCCAGTTGCGCGCCGCTTTGCCGCGTCCTCCGTAGACGATCAAATCTTCGGGCTTTTCGGCGACTTCGGGATCGAGGTTGTTCATCAGCATGCGGAGGGCGGCTTCCTGCTGCCAGCCTTTGCAAGTGATGGCGGTGCCCCGCGGGGCTCGCACGGGCTGGTAGGCGGTCGCGTTTTCGGCTGCGAGCTTTACCATCGGCGTGCACCTTGGCCGCATGTAACGGCCTCGTTCCTTTGTCGAGTAGCGTGTGCGCCGATCCTGTGTTTTCTGCAAGTTGCGTCATTTTCTACTCGGCAGCCATTGTCGAGTAGA
>PKUY01000362.1 GCA_003131705.1 Acidobacteriota bacterium
CATTCTCATTTTGCAGCGACAGAGTTGGCAAATTCGTTGTGTGGAAGGCAGGCGAAGCGTACGATGCGTGAGACAGAGGTCCAAATCGAAAATTCCGGCAAAAACGAGGTTAAAAGCTGGGTTAACACGCGGCGCAGCCAGCGGGTTGTAGCCCGCGTCCGGGTACTGTTGCGTAGACGGACGGACGGCGATCATTTCATGGAAGAAGTTAGTCACACCTTAGTGGTCAATGCCCATGGTGCCCTCATTGGTCTTGCTATGAAGGTGCAACCTAACGAACTACTTGCTATCAAGCACATGAATAGTGGGGAAGAAAAGCATAGCCGCGTGGTTCGGGTCGGCGAGGAGACGGACAGTCGGAACGAGATTGCCATCGAGTTTACAGAGCCTGCGCCACGCTTTTGGCATATCGATTTCCCGCCTGCTGATTGGAAGGTGTTGCAAGATTGACGTTGCGTCTTCGATCCGCCCCGAATCCATCTTTGGGGAGGTTCCCGAAATCTGCTCCGATCTACGGTTCGCCTATCCCGCTGGCGCGAGTCGAACAAGGAACGTGGCGGAATCCATCGCCCTTTCCGATCTCTTGGCATGATCGATCAAGCGGCTAACATTAAGAATAAACGCTCACCCGTTGAGAGCGAGTGATGAAACACATTTGCGTTGACAACACAATGATTTAACCAGTCCAACGGGTCACATTTCTCTTGACTCCGTAAAATAGACCGGTCCAAATTCGTTCTATATATGATCAACGATGATGTTGTGAAAACGATTATGGAGCGCCGCGGCAAGCCCAGACGCATGCGCGGCGTTGACGAAGCTTTGCAGGGCCTGCGGACCTCCGTACGTGTTTGGGACGGCGTACGGGTACACGCGCCGTCGTAGCCCCAATTGCGCGCCCCCGAGAATTGCGCAACGGGCATCAACTCGACGGTCGTCACACCCAGATTGGCCAGTTTCGGCAATTGCTCAGCGAGGCCCTCGAGCGTTCCAGCGGGCGTATAGGTCCCAATATGCAGCTCATAAGAAACGCCTTGCTCGATAGTAGCCGGCTTCCATCCTTGATGGGTTCAAGAGAAGCTTTCCAGATCTACCACTACTTCCTTCGGTGGACGAATCGTGCTCCTTGGTGTAGAGATCGTAGTATCGGCCGCCCGCGGCGCAGAGCGACTCGTGCGTGCCGCGTTCGATGATCCGACCTGCCTCGATCATCAAAATCTGCTGGGCACGCCGCACGGTCGAGAGCCGATGAGCGATTACAAACGTAGTTCTCCCGTGCATCAAGTGAAGCAAGCCTTCCTGGATCAGGGCTTGGGATTCGGGATCGATACTCGACGTCGCTTCGTCGAGAATCAGAATGCGCGGATTTGCGAGCAGGGCACGGGCGATCGACACTCTTTGTTTTTGTCCACCTGAGAGCTTGACACCGCGCTCGCCAACAACCGTCTCATACTTCTTCTCCAAATTCTCAACAAATTCATCCACGCGGGCGATCAAGCAGGCAGTTAGGATCTCTTCCTCGGTAGCGTCCGGGCGGGCGAAAGCTACGTTTTCGCGTATCGTGCCGTCGAACAGAAAAGTCTCCTGCAATACAACACCTAGCTGCGTGCGGTAAGAGCCGAGCTCCACGTGTGCAAGATCCACTGCATCGACGAGAAGNNACATTTTCCAGCTCCAGAAGGTCCCACGAGCGCCGTCACCGTGCCCGGTTCGGATTCGAAGGTGATGTCATGCAGCACCGGCCTGTTGATCTCGTAGGCGAAGTTCACGTTTTCGAAAACCACCTTTCCGCTAATACGATCGAGCCGCTCGGTCCTGCCGGGAAATTCATTTTCTTGTTTTTCGTTCAGAACCTCACGGGTGCGTTCTAACCCAGTCAGAGCTTCGGTGATTAGCGGGCCAATTCCAACAATCTGAAAGACGGGCGTGATCAGCATGCCAAGGAAGGCAGTGTAGGAGATAAACGTACCAGGTGACATTCTCCCGGAAAGAACTTGTCGGGCGCCGAGCAGCATGATCACGGCGCCCAGAAGGCCCATCAGGCCGGTAGCTGAGAGGCTCATGAGAGACGTGGCCGTGAGCGTCTTCAGAACATTATCAAGCAGTCGTTCCCCACCAGCGGCAAAGATTTTCCTTTCCCGCTCCTCGGCGTGGTAACCCTTCACAACACGAATGCCGCCAAGCGATTCGGTGAGCCGCCCCGTAACTTCGGCATTTATTTTGGGTCGGGCGCGAAAAATGGGACGAAGAATCTTAAAGGCTTTATTCACCCCGATGCCAAAAAACAGGAGGACCGCGAATACCACTCCAGTCATCATCACGCTAGTGCGCAAGGTATAGACCATCGCAAAGACGGCCGTCAACATACCCCCAACGAACTCGATCAGTCCCGTACCGATTAGGTTTCGGACGCCTTCGATATCGCTCATGATCCGGCTGACGAGCGCACCCGTTTTGTTTGCATCGTAGAACGAAACCGGGAGCCGGCCAATGTGCGCCTGTACCTTCGACCGGAGTTCCGAGATCATCCTCTGGGAAGATTTTGAAAGAAGTTGGGTTAGAGCGAA
>PKUY01000076.1 GCA_003131705.1 Acidobacteriota bacterium
GTACGACAACGAATGGGGCTACTCATGCCGCTGCCGCGATCTGATCAAAATCTTCGCCGCGAAGCTGTAGCGATTGACGGCCGGCGCTGACGCTCCACGATGACGATGACGACAAAAAAGCTTTCCATTCGCGATCTAGAACTGAAGGGCAAGCGCGTTTTCGTCCGCGTGGATTTCAACGTTCCTCTAGATGGCTCGCGCGTTTCGGACGACACGCGCATTCGCGAAACTCTGCCTACGCTGCGCCTGGCCATTGAGCGCGGAGCGCGCCTGGTGCTGGCTTCGCACCTAGGACGGCCAAAGGGGAAAGTCGATCCGAAATACAGCCTCGCGCCCGTAGCCGCGCGTCTGCGCGAGCTTCTCGGCAAACCCGTGGAGTTTGCCTCGGATTGTGTCAGTGCCGATGCGCTTGCGAAAAGCAAAGCGCTTCGCGACGGCGACGTGCTGCTTCTCGAAAATGTCCGCTATCATCCCGAGGAAGAAGCGAACGATCCGGAATTTTCCAGGCAACTTGCATCGCTCTGCGACCAAGTCTTCGTTTGCGACGCCTTCGGCTCCGCGCATCGCGCCCACGCGTCGGTTGTAGGCATCACGAAGTTTGTCCGCCAGTCCGCCGCCGGCCTCCTGATGGAAAAAGAACTGAATTACATGGGACGCGCGATTTCGAATCCCGACCGGCCATTTGTGGCCATCCTCGGCGGAGCGAAGGTTTCGGACAAAATCGAAGTCGTGCAAAATCTCATGAAGCTTGCTGACGCAATGCTGATCGGCGGAGCGATGGCCTACACATTCTTGAAATCTCAAGGAGTGCCGATAGGGAAGTCGCTCGTCGAAAATGACAAGCTCGACCTCGCGCGCGGTCTGCTGGACGAAGCTCGCAGCCGCGGCTTCCGGCTTCTTTTGCCCGTCGATCACGTTCTCGCGCAGTCTCCGGATTCCCCGGCGACGAAAATAGCCGACATCTCGGACACGCCCGAGGGTTGGATGGGCCTCGATGTCGGTCCGAAAACGATCGAGCTTTTCGGCCGTGAAATTTCGAAAGCGCGAACGATCGTTTGGAATGGCCCGCTCGGGATGTTCGAAAAACCAGCGTTCGCGCAGGGCACGCTCGCGATGGCTCGCGCAGTCGCCGCAGCGACTGCCGCTGGCGCAACTTCCATCGTAGGCGGTGGCGATTCGGTTGCCGCCGTTGAGCAGTCCGGGATTGCCGAAAAAGTCTCGCACATTTCTACCGGCGGTGGGGCCTCGCTCGAATTCCTCGCGGGCGAAAAACTTCCGGGCGTGGAAGCGCTGACCGACGCGCCAAATTCCGGCAAGGATCGCTAAGTGCGCCGCCCTGTAATCGCCGGCAATTGGAAGATGTACAAGACGCGGGCCGAGACGCGCGCCTTCTTTGCGGCGTTCACGCCGCTCATCGCCGCCTCCAATGATGTCGATATCATCGTCGCGCCGCCGTTCACCGCACTTTCCGCGGCCGTCGAATCCGCGCACGGAACGGGAATCGCAATCGCGGCACAAAACTTGCACGGGCTGCGTGAAGGCGCCTTCACGGGCGAAATCTCGGCGGGGATGATTGTAGAATCTGGGTGCAGCAGCGTGATCGTCGGTCACTCCGAGCGCCGCCAGTATTTCGCAGAAACGGACGAGTTGGTGCACCGCAAGACAAAAGCCGCGCTCGCAGCTGGCCTCACGCCGATTGTGTGCGTCGGCGAAATTCTCAGCGAGCGCGAAGGCAATCTCACGAAGCAGGTACTAAAACGTCAATTCGAAGGCGCTCTCGGCGCGTTGACCCCCGAGGAGTTCTCGCGTATTCTGTTGGCGTATGAACCCGTGTGGGCCATTGGCACCGGGCGTACAGCGACTCCGGAAATAGCCGCCGAGGCTCATCAGTATCTCCGGGGTCTTGCCGCGGCCAACTTCTCGCCAGAGGAAGCCTCCGCAGTTCGAATACTGTACGGTGGCAGCGTCAAACCCGATAACATCAGCGGGCTGATGGCACACGATCAGATTGACGGCGCGCTTGTGGGCGGAGCGAGCCTGGATCCGGAGTCGTTTGCGGCAATCGTGAATTTTTGAGCGNNGGCCGCGAGGCAAAGTGGGAGCAGGAAATGCCATCGTGGGCAAAGTGGGCAGTTTCAATGCTGGTGGCCGTAGGCCTGATTTGGATCGGCTGGAGGGTTTCAGCCGTGCTGGTGACGCTGCACATACTGGTTTGCTTCGTGCTGGTCGTGGTCATCATGCTGCAGAGTGGGAATGCCGCGGATCTCGCCGGCGCGTTCGGCGGAGCCGGTAGCCAGACCGCCTTTGGCCCGCGCGGAGCCGCCACGTTTCTTTCCCGCGCCACAACATGGTGCGCCATCGTCTTCATGATGACTTCGCTCGCGCTGTCTTTCAAGCGCACGCCGNNATCAGGCGAGCAGCACCGGATCGATCATCGAGCAGACGCAGTCTTCGGCGCCCGCGAAGTCCGCACCGCCGTCGACTCCGGCTCCTGCGCCGGGCACTGTGCCGGGCCAGTCCACGCCGATCGTGCCAGCGCCAGCGCAGAACTCCACTCCCCAGAAGTAACGGCTTCTGCTACAATTTCTCGACTCACCTCTCCGACGCGGTCGTGGCGGAACTGGCAGACGCACNNCGTGGTGGTTCGAATCCACTCGACCGCAGACCTATTCTAAAAAGCCCATAAACATTGGGCTTTTTGATGATTGGAAAGAAGTTGCCGCATCCGGCTCGGAGCCGTTGGGAGCCGGAGGGAGCCTCAAAAAGGGGCTTATTGGCAACACTGGCAACAG
>PKUY01000179.1 GCA_003131705.1 Acidobacteriota bacterium
CCAGCGGTGCGCCAGCGCGCCTTCGCCCTTCACGATGTACGGTGCCTTCGCGCGAATTTCCGGCGCGGCCAAATCTTCGAGCGTGAGACCGCTGCCTCCAATCTTCTCCAGATTTACAAACAGGAATCGTGCGGCATTCCAGATTTTATTGGCGAAGGCGCGTGCGCCGAGGATCCGGTCGTCGCTCAGGATAATGTCCGTGCCGGGCGCAGCCATGCTCGCGAGCATGTAGCGAAGTGCGTCTGTGCCGTATTGCTGCGTCAGTTGAAGCGGATCGACGCCGGTTCCTTTCGTCTTCGACATTTTGGCGCCGTCGGTGGTGCGCACCAGGGAATGCAGATACAACCTGCGGAACGGNNCGGGACTCTGTCCTCGGGGTCCTTGGGGCGTTTTGGTTCCGCGCCACCCGCTAGGTGCAGGCCCATCATGATCATCCGCACATCCCAGAAGAACAAAATGTCGTAGCCGCTAATCAGCAGGCTGGTGGGGTAGAAGGTGCGGAGGTCCGATGTGTCGTCAGGCCAGCCGAGCGTTGAAAACGGCCAGAGGGCGGAGCTGAACCATGTGTCGAGAACGTCGGTGTCCTGCGTGAGCCTGGCGCTTCCGCATTTCGGGCATTTCGCCGGAACGCTTGCGGCGCGCGCATGGCCATCGACAATTTCCACGCGCGAATCCGCGGCGGGAACCATTTCCTGGCAGCCGGCGCAATGCCAGATCGGAATTCGATGGCCCCACCATAGCTGGCGAGAAATACACCAGTCGCGAATGTTGTCCAGCCACTGAAGCAGAATCGTGCGTTGGTTGTCGGGCACCACTTCGATTGCTCCGCTGAGAACGACTTCCTTCGCTGGCTCGGCGAGCGGTTTCATCTTGCAGAACCACTGCGTCGAGACGCGCGGCTCCACTTCCGATTTGCACCGATCGCAGACGCCGACCGAATGCGTGATGTCCTCGATGCGTTCGAGCAGGCCCTGAGTTTCAAGGTCGCTCACGATGCGCGCACGAGCTGCGAAGCGATCGAGGCCGGCGTANNGATTCATCAGCGGCAGCATCACTTTTTTGTCGACAAAGCGCTGGTAGCGCTCATCGTCCGGATGCACCGCAACGGCCGTGTCACCCAGCATTGTCTCGGGGCGCGTGGTCGCGACGACGAGAAATTCGTTTGAGACGACGATGGGATAGCGAAGGTGCCAAAGCTTTCCCGGCCGCTCGATGTGAACGACTTCGAGATCGCTGATGGCTGTCTGGCAGCGCGGGCACCAGTTGACGATGTATCGCCCGCGATAGACCAAGCCCTCGCGGTACAGGCGAAGAAATGCCTCAAGCACAGCACGGTAAAGAGCTGGCTCCAGAGTGAAGCGTTCGCGCGTCCAGTCGCAGGAAGCGCCCAGACGGATCATCTGCTCCTTGATCACGCCGCCGCTTTCCGCTTTCCATTGCCAGACGCGGTGCTCGAATTCCTCGCGGCCCAAGTCCTGCCGGCGGATCTTGTCCTTGGCAAGCTGGCGTTCGACGACAAATTGCGTGGCGATTCCGGCGTGGTCCATTCCGGGCAGCCAGAGCGTGCGATCGCCCCTCATGCGATGCCAGCGCACGAGCATATCGATTTGCGTGTGTTCAAGCAGATGGCCGATGTGGATCGAGCCGGTAATGTTCGGAGGCGGCAGGGCAATGGAAAATGCGGGACCTTCTCCGGAATTTTCGGCGCGGAAAAGTTTCTCGTCAAACCAGGACTTGGCCCAGCGCTCTTCGATCTCCTGCGGCTCGTAGGCCTTGGGAATTTCCGGGGGCATGCGTTCCTTATTGTCTTGAATTTGCCAGCAAGATCAAACAAGCACTATAAAGGCCGCGCGCGCGAGGCGTCAATCGGTGAGGCGGAAAAGGCAAGACTGCCTCTTGCGTGTAACGAGATGAAGCGCATCGCGCAACAACGCTGCGTGGTCAATTGCATTCAGCAGCGTCGAGGTGTAATTTGTCGCCCGGTGGTGAATCGAATGGAAATTTCCGCGCCGGCCTCGAACAAAAAAGCNNTCTCCGAATCGCCGCGGAGGAGGCATACGCTCCGCCGGAAATGCTGCAGCGGTATCGCCAGCTGATTCAGAACAAAGAGTGCGATGACCCCGGGTTTCTCTCTCAATGGGAGTACTTTTTGGGGAGCGCCCCTCAAATCCAACAACTAGCTGCCCGTCTGCAGGATATCGGCCCGCTGCGTATCCAAGACATGGACGCGACCGGTATATCCAGACAGATCGTTTCGTTGACGAGTCCCGGAGTCCAGGTGTTCGACGCGGCCACAGGGACTTCTCTGGCTACATCTTTTAACGACCAGTTGGCTGAGGCGATTCGAAGGCATCCCGATCGGTTCTCGGGACTGGCGGCCATCGCTCCTCAAAATCCCGCCGACGCGGCAAAGGAACTCGAAAGAGGCGTCACGAAATTGGGGTTGAAGGGCGCCATCATTAACTCGCACACGCAAGGCGAATATCTGGATAACCAGAAATTCTGGGAAATTTTCGCGGCCGCCGAGTCTTTGAACGTGCCGATTTACTTGCATCCGACGGCGCCCTCGGCTCAGATGTTCGCGCCTTTTGGCGAATGGGGACTGGGCGGGGCTATCTACGGCTTTGCCGTGGAGACCAGCCTGCACGTCTTGCGAATCATCATGAGCGGTGTTTTCGATCGTTTTCCCAAGCTGCAAATGGTGATTGGCCACCTCGGGGAGGGCTTGCCCTATTGGCTCTTCAGGATCGATTTTTTTCAGCGGGCCTACCAGATGAACAACCGGTTCCCTGATCACCCGAAGTTGAAAAAGAAGCCGAGCGACTATATGAAGGAAAATATTTACGTCACCACGAGCGGAATGGCGTGGCAACCACCGATTCTGTTTTGCCAGGAAGTGCTGGGGGTTGATCGCGTGCTGTATGCGATGGACTATCCCTACCAGTTCGTGCCGGGTGATGTGAAGGTTACCGACGATCTTCCGATCAGCGACACCGACAAGAAGAAATTGTACCAATCGAACGTGGAGAAGGTGTTCAATCTCAAAACGTAGGAATATTTCTCAGCCACCGGCCGCCGCAAACTTTTTCAGACGACGCTGCTATCGGGTCGTTTCTTTTTTGGCGAGCTCGTTCTGGAGAATGTTTTCGACAATCGGTTTTAGCACGCCCTGCGAGAGCAATTCGTGGAGCTGTGGTTCGAGCTTCTGCAGGACTCTCCGCACGAGATCGTCCACGTTCACCGCCTCGGAATTTGCGGCGGTCTCTTCATCCGAGTCTCGTTGGAAATCAGCGGGAGGCGTAAGAAATGGAATCTCCGCGAGTGCTTCGCGATTCGGCGGCGGACCAGTGGGGATGCGCTCGTTCAGTTCCTCTGCCCAAGCTCCGAATGGCTGCGCAGGGGCGTCGCCATGTGCTGAGGCTTCCTGTTCAGCCGGTTCGTCCTCGATAGGGCTTTCCGAAGGCGGCGCGAAGAAGGAACGTGCAGGGGCGATCTCGCCAGCGCGCGAGCCATATTGCCCGGATTCCGGCGGTTCGTCATCGACGAGCAGCGGCTCGGGCGTCACGCGCACGGCGAGCGATTCCACAAGGGCCGGATCCTTGAAAGCGACAGACGGCGCAGCGTGCTCAGGTTCAGCTTCGAGGTTTTGATCAGCCCTGAAGTTCCCGCTGACGACTTGCGACTCGAGGGCGTGACTCGTTTCACCTGCCGGCGGTGCGGGAGCAAACCACGAGTCCGTTCGTGGGCTCGACTCAGGTTCGGCGGCGAAGAACGGCTCATCGTCGGTCTCGACTAAAGCGGTCGAATGAGCACCATCGGCTTCGGCGCCCGGTTGAGTGCTCGCTTCGACGACCGTTTCGGCGCTCACGGCGCTTACTTCACTGGCTGTTTCCGCGGGGATTTTGGCCGCTTCTATGGGCGACGCATGCAGCACGAGCGAATCCCTCGACGGCTGTTCGACCGGAGTCGCAGAAATTGTTTCTGCAGGAGGCGGCGCAGACAGTGCATTCATCCAATCGGTTTGTGGGTAGTCGGAGTGGGACGGCATCACGGCGTCCATCCAATGCGCGGCTTTGGGTGGCGAGCTTGACTCGGGTTGCGATTCCGTCTCGGGCGCTTCGTGGGAAAATGGTTCCGCTTCAATCACCGACGGCGCGGGAGGTTCACTCACAACAGGCGCGGCGGAGCTGACAAAAGACGTGACCGGCGAAGATCCGGTTTGCTGGGACTCGGGTTCCTGATCCTGCACGGACGTGTCGAGTTCTCCCGCAGTCTCCATCAAGCGCACGTGCCGCGGCGGGACATCGCGTTCAGAAGGGAACGTGACCGGCTCCAAATCGTCGTTTGAAGAAAACGCCGGCCTGTTTGCGTCCTGCGCGGACACTTCGAACTCCATAGCAGTGCGACGCCAATCGCGCGAAGTGGCTGCGCTGTCGAATGCAGCGCCGTCAGCTTCATCGGCCTCTGCGCTTGCATCGACCAATTCCTGGTCTTCCGCTGCAGCCTTCTCGCCATCCAGCGCGCGTCGCCCGCTTCCAAACCCGTACACGATCGCTGCTTCTTCGGGACTTGGCTCCGGGAACTGAGGCAGAGTTTTTGGCCCGGTGCTGGATGCAATCTCAAGCTGGGGCATCGGATGGGGCTCAGGCGACTCTTTGGCCTCTTTGGCCTTTGCGAGCTCAGCGACTACCCTTGGATTCTTCTCGAGCGCCGACATCACCATGGCGATCAGAGGATCGGGAGGAATGAAAGGTTTTTTCAGAACGCCGTCAGCGCCTACGCGCCGCGCTTCTTTTTCGTCGAGGGGATCGAACGCGCCTACCAGCAGGATGACGGGGATATGCGCAAATCGGTCGTCCTTCTTTACAAATTCGCAGACTTCATAGCCGTTACGCACGGGCATGAAAATGTCCGCAAGAACCAGATCTGGGTCCAGATCCGGGATACGTCTGACGGCCGCCTCGCCATTTGCGACCGCAACCACCTGGATGCCGCGGTCTTGGAATGCCAGCACGACCATTTTCTGAATATTGGCATTGTCATCGGCGACCAGAATCTTAGGCACTGAAAACCCCTAGTGGTGCGTCGACAAAGCACCGCGCCTGCACGTTCCCTATACCTATTGCTAACATTACCGTGAGGGAGCGTCAACGAAGTCGAAGGACAGGCGTGCTACAGTTGTTAGCAGGGGGTAAACAGCACTGTCAGAAGGGAATTAGTTTGTGCAAACCCTTCTTTTTCTTGCTGGTGGATTCGGTTTTTGAGTCATTTGGGCTGGCTGCGGGCTTCGCGCTACTACTAGAATCGGTCCCATTGGCAGTCGTGGGTGTTGGTGCGGGATCTGCCGCAGGCGCCACCGAGGAACTGTCTGGCGTAGTAACACTGCTGCCACCTGTCGCGGTTGGAGGTACGCTATCGGATGTTCCAACCGACTCGGTATCGACAGCCGGCGCACCGCCGCCTGCATTGCTTCCCGCGCCGCCTCCCGTGCTAACCCTGCTAACTCCCAACGTGAAAGCTGGTCCGGCGGCGCCCTGACTCAAAACGTCGGTTGCGGAAACCAAATCGTCCGGTGGATTCAGGTTCGGTTGGCCGGTTCGAGCGGCTAACTCAACATCGGGGCTGGATTTGATCATCCCCATCGGAAATTTCACCAAGACCATCTGATGGTGCTGCTTCTGATACATCTGTTGTTTCTGCATCCGCGCAAGGGCCGCAGGATCGGCGGAAGGAATTGGCATTCCCATGGCCTTCAGCCGCGCTCGCGCCTCGGGCGCGAGACTTGACAAAGGATAATCCCGCAGGATGCGGTCGTAACACTGAGCTGCGAGGTCGGCCCAATGATTCTTGTCATCTTCATTCTTTGAAACCTGTTTCGCGCGCGAGTAAATGTTTCCCAGCATCGCCAGCGCTTCGTCGCTCTGGCTGTAAAGCGGGTATCGCCCGGATACTTCCACCAGACGTGCAGCCGAAGCGCGATAGTCGGCCTTCACATAGTAAAATCGCGCGACCCTAAACTCGCCGTCCGCCAGAATTTCCTGGACGTTGCGCAAATATTGCTCCGCCTGAGGCACCAGCGGGCTTTGCGGATACTTCAGCAGAAAGGCGCGGAACTCGTCTTCGGCAGCGGACGCGTGGCTGTTATCGCGGTCCGATTTTTCCGTCATCCGATAGTGGGCCATGCCGACTTGCATTTGAGCGTACGAGGCTTCGTCAAGGAACGGGAAGAAGACGATGAAGTTCTTGTACTCTTCCACCGCCTGAGTCAGGTTGGAAGTGCCGCCCTCTTTGTAGTAGGAATCCGCCAGCGCAAGTTTTGCTTTGGCGAGATATTCGCTGTCCGGGTAGGTGTTAATCAGGGTCTGAAGTTCCAGACGCGCCTCGGTATATTTTTTGTGCTTAATATCGAGGCCGGCACGGTCATAGAGCACTTTGTCCGGCTCTGCTGAATCGGTCCCGTCGGTTTTTTTAGCAGCCCGTGTCGGTTTTGCTTTTATGACTTTGGCTTTCTTCTGAGCGTATGCGCCCGGGCAAAGCGATCCGGCCAGCGAAACAGCGAGGACAATCATCAGAACCTGCTGCTTTTTCATGAGACCTGGCCTATCCAACGATTTTCAGATCCACTTGCGTTTTAGCTAAGCGCATCGGTCGCTAGTTTACGAATCTGGCGAGCTGCCGCGGCTGGATCAGGGGTGTGGAAGATCGAAGTCCCCGCAACGAAGGTGTTTGCCCCGGCTTGCGCCAGTTCACCCACATTCCCGGTATCGACTCCGCCATCCACCTCGATCCGGAAGCTCCCATTATAGCGTGCGCGCCATTCATTCAGTTGCCGAATTTTTTCAATCGCCCCAGGGATAAATTTCTGTCCCCCGAAACCCGGATTCACAGACATCACCAGAACCGTATCCACCTTGCCGAGAACATCGGAGAGCATCGCCACAGGTGTCGCTGGATTAATGGCCGCGCCCGCCTCCGCCCCCAGTTCCCGAATCATGGTAAGTGCGCGGTCCAGATGAACTGTTGCCTCTTGATGGACGAGCAGGCGGCTGGCGCCCGCGCGAACGAAGCCCTCTATGTACTTTTCGGGCCGGTCGATCATCAGATGCACGTCCAGGGGCAAACGGGTTGCCTTGCGCAGCGACGCCACCACTGGTATTCCAATGGAGATGTTCGGGACGAAATGGCCGTCCATCACATCCACATGGATCACGTCCGCGCCGCCCTGTTCGACCGCACGGATTTCATCGCCGAGCTTGGCGAAGTTCGAAGCCAGGATAGACGGCGCGATCTCGATTTTTGCGTAGCTCATGGAAGCTCGTGGATTCTAGCACAGGCCGAAATCCGGCACCCAATAGCTAAGGCGCCTGCGCCACCTGCAGCTCGATTGTGGAACTCGAGTCGACGCGCTGTCCTCGTGCGGGCGTTTGTCCGACAATACTGCCCGGGGGCTGCTCCGAACCAGATACGGGTGAGAGCTTCGAGACTCTCAGGCCCTGTGAATTCAATTTCGACTCGGCTTCGCCAAACGGCAGTCCGGTGAGCGAGGGCATCACGAACGCCGCCGGCCGAGGGCCGAGCGAGACGAGAACATTTACGTGAGGACTAGTGACGTCCGTCGTGCCAGGCGTGGGATCCTGCTGTATGACGGTGTCTGCGGGGTTCCCCGGCACGTACGCATTCGTAATCTCTCCCGGCTGCATGCCGCTGCGAAGCAACTCGACCTGCGCTCCCCGGAGACTGAGGTTTGTCAGCGGCGGAATCGTGGCTTTCTGCGGGCCCAGGCTCAGGACGACGTGCGCATATTGCCCGGTCTTTACCCGCATATTTGGCGGGGGGCTTTGGCGAACCACCGCGTCCACCGGCAGGTTGCTGTAGATTCGATCTTCGACTTTCATCCCCAGACTGCGCCCCTGCAGAATCTTCTGCGCCTGGGTTGCGGTGATTCCCGCCAAGTCGGGCACTCCTACCTCGCGGCCCTGGATCGCGAAGCGCATAGCGGTCAGCGCGCTCAGAAACGCGACGGACGAGAAAATGAAGAGCAGCAGCGCCATCCGAAATATCCAATGCAGGCGTTCCCGCTGCATCATTCGCTCATCCCTCCCACGATGAGCGTAGCACGACTTGTTAGAGACGCACGAGCGGTGAGGCTAGAAGCTCAGGCGCGCCCCGAGCTGGATGATGCGCTGCCTTGCATCGCCAGCGACACCCGTGTTCAATATCTGACCAAACGTCCCGCTGTTGGGGTTGGTATCCGGGTTCTGGAACTCCGTATGATTCAGGATATTGAAGAAATCCCCGCGAATTTCCAGTTTCAACCTTTCGGTGATCGGCGTCGTCTTCGACAGAGACACATCCAGATTCACGATCCCGGGTCCACGCAGGGCGTTACGGCGGAGCGTCCCATAGGTCCGAAGTTGAGGGCATTTGACGGCCTGGGCGTCTGATGGAAACGTCCCCGGGGCTTCGGTGGCAAGTTCACTGCAGTCGCCGACCGTATCGCTACTTTGAAGATTGCTGAAGCTCGTGGGATCCAACCAATAGTTACCGGTAAGCCCATTGATGGTCCGCATGACCTTGGGATTGAACGTGCTTAGCGGTCCCACAACGTTGGCATTCACGGGAATCGTGTCGCCAGCGCCCGACGGTCCTTCTCCGAACAAACCAGCCTCATTCGGAAGATCCGCGAAGACGTTTATCGGGAAGCCGGATCTCAAGGTAAGAATCGGAAATAGACTCCAACCCTGCGTCAGGCGCTTGGGGCCGGAAGTCCAAGCTCGATCGAAGGGAAGATCCCATCCGCCGCTGAAAGTGACGCGGTTTCTTATGTCGAGATCACTCGAGGCCCGGAAAAGTTCGGGATTGTAGGACGGCACCTGTTGGCTCCGCTGCCGGAATCCGGACGCGTTATCGATACTGTGGGCATATGTGTAGGCGAGCGTAAAATAAACGTTCCCTAGCGCAGTGCTACCCGTCTTCTTTGATAGGCTCGCGGTCATGCCGTTGTAGTTCGCGTTGACGATATTCCTGAACTCGTCAATCGGACCAAGGCTGCAACCGATTCCACCGGCGTTGCCGGCGTCTTGATCGTGGCATGAACTATTGCCCGGCGTAAGGTTGAGAACGCGGTCGGTTGTACCCAAAACAAACGGATTCACGTCCTGCAGTGCCGTTAGTCCGTGAGAGCTGCTTCCCAGGTAATTCAACTCGAAGACTACGCTCGGCGTTAGTTCGCGCTGAACGCTCATGTTGTACTGATACGTGTAGGGAGTTTTCAAATGCGGATCGACGAAGAAAAGTTGAGCTCCGAACGGGGTCGATCCAGGAACGCTGAAATACTCGGTTCCAGAGAGTTGCGCGTGCGACGGGAACGTATTCGTATTGCACGTTGAATCAAAGGGATCGGAAAAATAGGTAATGATTTGGGTGGACTGATTGGAGGCCGGACACGACGTGTTGCCTGTCAGGCTAGTCGGGAACCCGAAGTTCGCGAGGCTGAAGAATGGCGGCTGCCCGTTGAACTGGAAATTGTCCTCGGCTTTGAGGATGTCATAGAAGATTCCGAATCCGCCGCGAATGCTGGTTTTGCTGGTGCCGAAGGGATCCCACGCGAAGCCGAAGCGCGGAGCCCAATCGTGGTGGTCAGGGAAGTTGACTCCGCGGGGTGCGCCTGTATCACCCGGGAAAACGAGTCCCACCGGTGCGTTCGGGAATCTCGACGATTGACGCCCAGGGACAATGGAAAAGGTTCGCCCGAGCGTGTCGGACTTGGGAGTGCTGTACTCGTACCGCAACCCCATCGTCAGAGTGAGACGACTCGTGGCGTGCCATTCATCCTCAAAGAAACCGTACGTTGACTTGGTCCGAATGTTGGACGGGGCGGCCGCGCCTTGAACGTAGTCGGTCGAGGCGCCGAGGAGAAAGTCAGCAAAGCCGTTGCCGGTTATACTGCCGTTGAAGTCATACAGGCCGTTTGTGAGGAAATCAAAGATCTGGTTGTTTTGGTAGGCAGAAACGCCCGCGCCCATCTTCAAGTTATGCCGTCCCCGGATCCAGGTCAGCGTGTCCGATATTCCGAAGGTATTGTTCGCGAGAGCCGTCGGACCACTGTAGGTGTAGCCAATCGTGGTCGCCTGATTGTTGATGGCGATCAGCGGCGGGCCCGTCGGATTGTCGGGAGTCAAATTCGTGAAGCCCAGCGATTCAGCCGTAAACGCTTGATTCGGGCCCACTGGCACACCCTGTACCTGATTAAGACGCTGGGTGCCGAATCGCAGTTCGTTAAGCATTTCTGCCGAGAAGGTCCGCGTGTATCCCAGGTTCAAGAAGTAGTCTTTGACATTCGTGTCCACGGAATATCCCGGGACGTCCGCCCAGGGAACGAAGTTCGATTCAGTCACGAACGGATCGAGGGTCGGATTGCGCTGACCGCCGAGCGTCGCGGTGATTTGGTCCTTGGGTGTGACCTGAAAGTCGAAGCGCATCGTCAGCTCATTGGCGTTGTTAGTGGAAGCGCTGGTCGGCACAATGAATCCGCTCTGCGAAACCGGCATCAGTCCCTTGGCGACGTAGGTCAGTGAGACTGGGTTGAACTTTGTTGGGTCAATCATCGCGTTGAAAGCTTTGGTCGGATCCGACTGGAAAAATGTGTTGGCTGGCGTGCCGCAGGACGTCCCGTCTGGCTTCGTGGGGTCACCCGTATTGTGGTAAAGCCCGCTAAGAAAGCAGGCCACTCCGGAATCCGGACCGCCATTCAAGCCCGCCGTGGAGAAGTCGCCGGCTACCTGTGCGGGCGCAAGCACCTGCACTTCGGTTTGGCTCGGCGTTGCCAGGTCCGATTGCTTTTGTCCTTGGTAACCGACGAAAAAGAAAAACCGGTCCTTACCGTTGATCAAATGGGGAATTACAATGGGCCCGCCGAAAGTGCCGCCGTATTGGTTGCGCCGAAGTGGGTCGCGCGGCGTGCCCTTGATTTGGTTGAAGTAGGAGTTGGCGTCCAGGTCGCCGTTGCGGAGGTAATCAAAACCACTGCCATGCCACTGGTTTGTCCCGGACTTGGTTACCTCGCTGATGATTCCGCCGCCGTTGCGGCCATATTCCGCGGAGTAATTGCTCTCTAACACGCGAAATTCAGCGATCGTGTCGGGATTCGGATTGAAAACCACGCCGTTGTCGAGCAGGTTGTTGTTGAGGCTGCCGTCGAGCAGGAATGTCACCGAATCGGTGCGGCCGCCGGCGATGCTAAATGTGCCAGCGCCGGAGTTGTCAGGGTTCGACTCCGTCACGCCGGGCTGAAGCTTGGCGAGGTCCAGCACGTTGCGTCCGTTCAGTGGCGCTTGCTGAATTGCGTCTCCGGTAACAGTGCCGCCCACGGTGGCATTGACTGTTTCCACTCTCGATGCTTGGGCCTCGACTGTGATGGTCTGGTTGACTGTTCCCAAGGTCAATGAAACGTTAACTCGCAGCGACTGATTGATCTCCAGTTTGTTTTCCTGAGTGGCTACTTTGTTGAATCCCGCATGTTCAACTTCCACGCGGTACATCCCGATCGGGAGATTGAGGATTTCGTAGTAGCCATCTGCGCGGGTCGTGGTGGCATTAACGATTCGCGTCGCGGTGTTGGTCACCGTTACGCGAGCATCCGGCACCGCCGCCCCTTGCTGGTCGATAACCGTGCCGATCACGCGGCCCGTCGTATCCTGAGCGCGGGTCGCCTCGGCCGATAGGAAGAGAAATCCAAAAACACATACACATCCGAAAATTAGGAATATTCTTTTCATTGACCCACCCCTTGGGCGCGTCGCGGCTCCGCGACGAGTTCGCCCGATAACCGGAGTTGGACGCGTGAATCCGAGTAATGGAAGCAACGCATCGCAAACATTCAAAAACAATGCTTGTTGGTTCGTGGAATGCGGAATGTCGCGAGCTTCTTGCAGTCTAAGTGTTTTCGAGGATTGCTGCAAAGAATCCGTCCGTATGCCAAACACCGGGCGAAGTGCGGAAATATCCTTCGCCTGCGAATAAATCCCTCACCTGGATTCCAGGCGCAAGATGCGGTGTGAGGATTTGCGCCGCTTCGCCGGCCGCAACCCGTCGAATGGATTTCGCGTGCCGAAGCACTTCCTCTACCACGTTTTCGTTTTCTTCGGGCTCGATCGAACACGTTGAGTAAATGAGCCTGCCGCCGGGCGCAAGCTGCGCCAGTGCTGTCCGAAGCAACTGGCATTGCAAACTGTGAAATTCCGCGAGCTGATCCGCCTCGAGTCTCCAGCGAATCTCCGGATGGCGCGCGAGCGTCCCCGTGCCGGAACACGGTGCGTCGACAAGGATGCGATCGAACTCGTCTCGAAAAGGCAACGGTTGCGTGGCGTCGAGTTCAACCAGATGCGTGCCCGCAAGCCCGAGTCTTTCGAATTGTGCGCGCATCGCTCTGAGCCGGTGCGCGTAACGGTCTGACGCGATCACGAGGCCTTTGCTTCCCGCAGCGCGTATCAGCGCGGGCGTCTTTCCTCCTGGCGCGGCGCACACATCGAGTACGCGATGGCCCGCGTGAACGCCGAGAAGCAGCGGCACCACTTGCGAAGCCTCATCCTGGATCGAAATGTTTCCCGCGCGAAACGCTTGCGTTCGCGCAGGGCTTCCGCCGCTGACGGAAAACGCGCTCTTGAGCAGCATCCCCTGCGTAATTCGCATGCCGGTTTTTTCGAGCTGGCNNGGCTGGATTCATCGTGCAAAGCGCAGCTCAGCCTTGGCACGTGATTGTTCGATTGAAGCAGCGCAATCGCGCCCGCTTCCCCTAGGCGCTCGATCCACCGCTCGACCATCCATGTTGGATGCGAGTGCAGAATTCCAAAACATTCGGCCTTTGCGATGTTTGCAGGCAGGAATTTCTCTGCAGGTGCGTTCGCTTCGGCGGCTGCTCGGCGCAGCACCGCATTCACCAGCGTGGCCGCCGAACTCTTCCGCGCGAGCTTTACCATCTCGACCGATTCGTTCACCGCGGCCCGCGCCGGAACTTTGTCCAGGAATCGAAGTTGGTAGATACCCAGGCGCAGCGCGAGCGTCACCGCCAGATCCAGCCGCTCGACCGGCTTCTTCAAATGCCGCTCGAGCAAAAAATCAAGCAGCCGCCGCCACCGCAGCACGCCCATCGTGAGCCCGGTTGCGAGCGCTGCGTCCGCCAGTTTTACATTGGCCCCAAGCTCGGCATGCAGCACGTCGCTCGCGTACGCGCCTTCTGCTTCGACGCGGCGCAGAATTTCATAGGCAATCTTCCGGGCTGGGCTAACGGCCATTGTGTTCCATCAAAACACAGGACGCGGGGAAAGTGGAAAAAGAGGAAATAACACCGCAAGGTTGCAGCACGACGCCGCTCGCAGAAATGGATTCAACTCCCGAAGCGTTCGCCCGAGGTGAGCCGCACGCCAGACGCGAATTCCCGTGGGGTCACTCGCTTGCGTCCTTCGATCTGCACGAATTCCAACTGCAACCAGGTGCCATTGCCGCAGCTAACGAGAACCTCGCTGCCGAGCGCGACGATGGTTCCGTTCGTCCGTGGATCGGTCCCGAACGTGGATTTCAGACCTTCCTCCAAGCCCTCGGAAAAAAGAGGCATCCCCCAAATGTTGCAGCGCTTTCCCAAGAGCGACGTGAACGCTCCGGGCCACGGTTGCAACCCGCGAATCCTGTTGTAGATTGTCCGCGCGTCGAGCGACCAATCGATGCGCCCGTCTTCTTTCTTGAGCGGCGGGGCAAACGTGGCTTGAGAATTATCCTGCGGTGTCGGCGTGATTGTTCCCCCGTCGAGCCCTCGCACCGTTTTCGCGATCAGCTGAGCACCCCACTCGGCGAGGAGAAACGTGAGCTGCGGTGCCGTTATATCCGGTCCGATGTCGGCGGCGTGCGTCAAGAGAATAGGGCCCGTATCCAGCCCGGCATCGATGAGCATAGTCGTGAGGCCCGTTCGAGTTTCGCCATTCACGATTGCCCAATTGATGGGCGCCGCCCCGCGATATTTCGGCAGCAGCGACGCGTGAAGATTGATCCATCCGAGCCGCGGGATTTCGATCAGCCGCGCGGGGATAATTTGCCCGTACGCGATGATGATGACCACATCTGGCGCAATCTCCCGGAAGTAATCGAATGCGGCGTCCGATTTGATTTTTCCCGGCTGAAAGACTGCGATGTGGGCCTCGATGGCCGCATTCTTCACCGCCGAGCTTGCGGTTTCGTGTCCGCGTCCGCGCGGGCGATCCGGCTGCGTCACAACTCTCACGACCTGAAAATCTGGTTGCGCAATCAAATGCCGCAGCGTGGGCACGGCAAACGCCGGCGTGCCGCAAAAGACGATTCGCAGGGGCACGGCGGGTTACCAGTCGCCGGCTTTTTTGAGTTTGCGGATTTTCCGCTTGATCATGTCCCGCTTGAGTATGCTGAGGTGCGTGATAAAGAGGATTCCGTTGAGGTGGTCAATTTCGTGGCAAAACGCGCGGGCCAGCAATCCCTCTCCGCGCATCTCGAATTCCTTGCCGGCGGCATCTTGCGCTCGCACGGTTACATACTGCGGTCGCGCAACGTGCCCACGAAATCCGGGCACCGAGAGACATCCTTCTTCTTCCCGCTGCTCGCCCTCGGCGTGAATGATTTCGGGATTCGTGCAGACGATTTTGGCTTCGAGATTTTTTCCCAGACTGACGTCAATCACGCATACGCGGCGGCTGGTTCCAATTTGAGGCGCCGCGAGTCCCACGCCTTGCGCCGCGTACATCGATTCAAACATGTCGGCGACCAGCGTCTGCAGCTCCTCGTCGAATTTTTCCACCGCCTTCGACGGTGTCTCGAGAACGGGGTCGCCGTACCTCACGATCGGATGAATCATCGCGTTTCTGTCCTGAAAAATCTGCCCTGCAATATGCCGACAAAAGCTAGAAATTATCCAGCTGCCGCTGATACCCGTCAAAATTCCTGCGTGTTTCCTCGATCGAGTCTCCGCCAAATTTCTCCAGCATCGCCCCGGCCAGCATGGCGGCCACCATCGCCTCGCCCGCCACCCCTCCCGCGGGCACCACGCAGACGTCCGAGCGTTCGTACGCAGCCTTCACGGCCTCTTTGGTGTTCATGTCCGCGGTAAGCAAGGCGCGGCGCAGCGTTGAAATCGGCTTCAGATATCCGCGCACCACAACATCCTGTCCGTTCGTGATGCCGCCTTCCAGACCGCCGGCCCGATTCGATGAGCGGTCGAATCGCTTCCGGCTGTTGTCATATCGGATCTCATCTTGAACCTCCGAACCGTAGCTTCCGGAGTTCGTAATACCTGTGCCGATCTCCACGCCTTTCACTGCCTGGATGGACATGATCGCTTGCGCGAGCAGCCCGTCGAGTTTTTCGTCCCACTGGCCGTGATTGCCCAGTCCCGGAGGAAGTCCGCGCGCGACCACTTCGAAAATTCCGCCGACGGAATCGCCGGCACGCAGCACGTGATCAACCTCCGCTTTCATTCTCGCTTGCGTTTCCGGATCGACGCAACGCAAGGGCGATTCCAGGTCCTCGCAGATTGCCGTGATTTCATCCCAGGTCGCGGGTCGCTCCAGGCGGACGTGGCCTACGGCAATCGTGTGGCTCACAATCGTAACGCCAAACTCGCGCAGGAAAAGTTTTGCAAGCGCTCCTACGGCCACCCTGGCGGCTGTTTCGCGCGCGGAAGCGCGCTCCAGCACGTAACGCGCGTCGTGAAAATTGAATTTCTGCGCGCCAGCCAGGTCCGCATGCCCCGGCCTGGGAGCCGTCAAATGGCGCTGCGAGTCCTCTGCGCCCTCGCTATCCTCCACGGGCAGCGCCTTCTCCCAATTTTTCCAGTCGCGATTCTCGATACGAAGTGCGATGGGGGCGCCGATTGTTTTTCCATGACGCACGCCGGAGAGAAACTCCGCCTGATCTTTTTCGATCCGCTGGCGTCCGCCTCGCCCATATCCCAACTGCCGCCGGTGCAGCTCTCGCCCGATGAACTCCATGTCCACCAGAACTCCAGCGGGCAGTCCGGACACCCAGGCCACCAGAGCCTGCCCGTGAGACTCTCCGGCAGTAACGAATCGCAGCATGTTTAGCGGTGCCTTCCCTTTAGGAGCAGACGAAGGATTCTACCGGACGCACCCGCGCCCGTAAAGGCCGCATGACCTGCACTTCCGCTGCTCTTGTGTCGCGCCGATGTTTGCTTGACGCGCTGCGCAGCGGACGTTACGCTTTCGGCAGACTCGGCTGAGCCTCGGCGGCCGCTTCGCAAACATGCCCGAAACAAGCGAAACGCTGTCTCTCTCGTCGGTAGTCGGGGATGCAATCAGACGCCAGATCTTCGCCGTTCAGGATTTCTCGCTGTTGTCCATGCGGTCCGTCGTAAATGTCTTTACGCCGCCCTACTACTGGACCGACGCCCTCGAGCAAATGGATCTAATCGGAGTCGGCTCGCTCCCCATCGTTATCATCATCGGATTTTTCATAGGCGCGGTCTTGGTGTTGCAAACATCGGCGCAGTTCGAGCGTTTTGGTGAGACCGCGCTGACGGGCGACGCCGTCGCACTCGCGCTTGTACGCGAACTCGGGCCCACGATCACGGCAATCGTAATTGCCGGCCGCAACGCATCGGGGATGGCTTCCGAACTCGGCTCGATGGTAGTGACCGAGCAGGTGGACGCGATGCGTGCGTTGGGCACGGACCCGATTCGCAAGCTGATGACCCCGCGCGTGATCGCCACCGTGCTCGTGTTACCGTTGCTGGTGGCCGTGGCGGATTTCGTGGGGTTGGTGGGTGGTTTTCTTGTCGCATATTTCACTCTTCAGTTAGGTGCGGTGCAGTTCTGGACGCGAGCGATCAACGCTCTCGATTTCGGAGATCTCGTCCAGGGCTTCGTCAAGCCGATTGTTTTCGGTTTCATCATAGCGACCGTCGGATGCTATCAGGGCTTGCGAGTGAGGGGCGGAACGCAGGGAGTTGGGCGCTCGACGACCCAGGCAGTGGTAATCTCGTCGGTCCTCGTAATCGTCATTGACGCTTTCCTTTCCCGTCTCCTGCTTTGGTCGTTCAGCCGATAGGCATCGACCCGCCCGGGGATCTGCCCGGGACTCAAGAAAGCGCCCAAAAACGGCCGCTGCGAATCGCGCTCATTTCCATCTATAATCACCGCATGCTGCGCCCTTCCCGCCCGGCGCCCATAAGCGAAATGTCCACCATCGTTCCGGGCGAACCGCTCATCGCGTTCAAGGATGTTCACATAGGTTTCGACGAGGGCGAAGTGCTGCGCGGAATTTCTTTCGAAGTTTGGCCCGGCGAGACGAAAGTGCTCCTTGGCGAAAGCGGCTCGGGTAAGACGCTTCTCATGAAAATGGCGGCGGGCCTGATGCGAGCCGACGCGGGGCGGATCCGGGTGATGGGCCACAATGTCGAGGAGATGCCGGAGCACGAGCTCCTCGATTTCCGGCGCCATCTCGGCTTCGTCTTCCAGGAAGGCGCACTGTTTGACTCTATGACCGTCGCCGAAAATGTCGCGTTCCGTTTACGCGAAGAAAACGTGCCGGACGCAGAAGTACACAGCCGCGTGCTCGAAACTTTGCATTTCGTCGAAATGGAATCGGCTCTGGACAAGTATCCGGCCGAGCTATCAGGCGGCATGCGCCGGCGCGTTTCGATCGCGCGCGCGCTGGTCGACCGCCCTCCGTTGGTGTTTTACGATTCGCCCACTGCCGGGCTCGATCCGGTGACTTCGCAAACAATCATCACGCTGATTCTTCGCGGACGCGATTTGCAGGGCGTTACATCGATGCTCGCCACGCATCGCGTACAGGATGCTTTCGGCCTCGCGCGTTTCCGCTTTGACCAGGCAGCCGACCGAGTTGTGCGCGAGAGTAATAATGGCGAACAGCCGGCCGGGCAGCAGAACCACCACGAGGATTCTGGCCCGACGAACATTCTCGTTCTGCGCGATGGGACAATTTATTTTGAAGGCGCGGCGGAAGAAATGCTCCAGACGTCCGACGATTACTTGAAAACATTTTTGGCTTCTGCGGAATAGGATTTGTGTTCGGAATACTGAGGAGGGAATGCGATGGCGCAACGAAAGCAACTAACGTGGACGGAACTACGGGTGGGAATATTCGTGCTCGCCGGTTTATTCCTCGTGATGGTGGCGATTTTCTACGTCACCGGCGGGGGGTTTCTNNAGTATCGGCTGGTCACCTATCTGCCTGAAGTTGACGAACTTCAGACTGGCGCGCCTGTCACTCTCGACGGCATCGAGGTAGGCAACGTCGAAACGTTGAAACTAACGCCGCACCCGCAGGACAAGTTGCACAACATCACGCTCGTGATGCGCATTGACAAGAAATTCCAGGACCAGATTCGCACCGACTCGCAGGCTTCCCTCGTCACGCAGGGTTTGCTTGGCAATCGTTACGTCAGTATCTCGCGCGGGCTCACGGGCACGCCGCTCCCATCCAACGGCGTGATTCCTTCTTCGGAGCAGGCGGATATGAAAGCGATTGTCCAGCGTGGCTCGGAGGTGATGGAGAGTCTTGGTACCCTCTCCACTGCGATCAATGAGGTTGTCGCCAAAGTGAATAATGGCCAGGGCACGATCGGGAAAATAATCAACGACCCATCGATCTACGACCACCTGAACGCTAGCGTTGGGAAGATCGATTCGATGATCGCGTCGATTCAACAGGGGCAGGGCAGCCTTGGCAAGCTCGTCGCGTCTGACGAGCTCTACGATAANNGAATTCGGCAGTCGGGAAAGTCGACGATGCTCTCACCGCCGTTCACGATCAAAAAGGAACGGTGGGCAAACTCATTTACGATCCGAGCGCGTACGACAGCATTAAGGGACTCGCTGACAAGGGCAATTCACTCCTCGGTGGCGTGAATGAGGGCAAAGGCACGCTCGGCAAGCTCGTCACAGACGATGCGCTCTTCGCGAATTTGCGTGATGCTTCGGCGAACGTCCGCGATGCGACCGGGAAGATGAACTCCAATCAGGGTTCGCTCGGGAAAGTTTTCAGCGATCCCGCTTTGTACGACAACATGACGGGACTTTCCGGCGATCTGCGCCTGCTGATCGGCGACTTCCGCCGCGATCCCAAAAAATTCCTGCACATCAAACTCGGTATCTTCTAACAGCGACATTCAGGGGTTTATGTTTCTCGATCGCCGGGCCGGACAGGAAACAGGAAGCGCGACTGGCTAGCAGCTACTGCGTCGCACATCATGATCCTCCGGCCCGGTCGTTCGAGAACTTGATCGCGGCTTTCGTCAGCCGTCGGCATCACCCCGGATTACGGGCCCGCGCGGGGTCAGAATCCACGCCCATGGACATGCCTGAAAACTTAGAATTCGTTGCGTGGCGCGTGACAGAGCTGCAGGGAGATAACTACTTCGAGGGACTGGAGCCCGTTCGGCGGCAATCCCACGGCAGCGTCGTTGACGCTTGCCATCGCAACGGATTGTGTATGAGTTTCTTCATGCCGAATATTCTCCAGCGTCAATCATTTTAAGCGAGAGCACCGTGGCGGGCAACAGCGGAACATCGAGCGGCAGAAATTTCGGGGCAAACGGTAAAACTAAGCTCTTGGAGTGCAATTGTCGTCCGCCGTCGTGCGGGATGAGTCTCGCCTTTTCTGTATCTCTATATTTGGCTATCATTGCTGCTGTCCTTTTTCCAAAAGCGAAAATTGCAGGGCGATTTCGCGGATGCGGCGAAGATCG
>PKUY01000321.1 GCA_003131705.1 Acidobacteriota bacterium
GAAGCCATCCACGCGATCATCGAGAAGGCGCCCAAGGCCAAGATTATCGTGCTTAGCACCTACGATGGCGACGAAGACGTCTACCGGGCATTGCAGGCGGGTGCTAAGGCTTACCTGTTGAAGGATTCTCCTCGCGCGGAGTTGCTCGAATCCATTCGGGGTGTGTACAGCGGGCAACTGAGCATACCTTCAGCAATTGGGGCTAGGTTAGCCGCCTCCATGCAGGCTCCGAAACTGACGAAACGGGAAACGGACATCATAAAGCTCCTAGTGGACGGGAAGAGCAACAAGGAGATTGGTGCGACGCTCGGGGTTACCGAGGGCACTGTGAATGTCCACACTGGCCACGTCTTCAAGAAGCTTGGTGCTGCCGGACGCACCGAGGCAATTCGGATCGCCTTGGAGCGCGGGATTGTGCATCTGAAATCAGAAAATGGCCTCTAAACGTGGTTCCTGCACGAAGCAGGTAGGTGGTTTTCCGCATACCTTCCCTGTCCGTCCGATGGCGTATATCACGTAGGTCATAGGGCGTTGTACCTCTCTTAGTGAATTGATCTTCACCTAGCTTCCGAGATAAATGTTCCCTCGCGGGTGGCGGTATCCCTTCTGGGGCCCACACCCTTAGACCAATTCTCAGAGCTTTGGATAAAGGAGATCAGCATGACTGCACAATCCGCAACGGCGATGCAACCCACGAAGGCATCGGTACCGGTGAGAAATAGTTCAGGAGACCTGCTCGAACAATTCGACAGCATTTATGACTCGATCGCTCAACGAGCGTTTGAGTCATTCGAAGGCAATGGCCGCTGGCTGGGACACGATTTGGATGACTGGTTCCGCGCGGAAGCGGGAGTATTACACCCAGTGCACCTGGAGATGAGAGAGTCGGACGGCAGCTTTACCGTAGAGGCTGAGGTGCCGGGTTTCACTGCCAAGGATCTTGAGATCAATGTGGAACCGCGCTGTCTGAAGATTGCAGGGAAACGCGAAACCAAGGAAGAAGAGAAGAAGGGCAAAGCGATCCGTTCCGAGTGGTGCGCCAACCAGATCCTTCGAGCCGTCGATTTGCCGGCAGATGTCGACACTGCCAAGGCCAGTGCGAGTCTGAAGGATGGCATTCTTACGATTGACCTCCCCAAGGCTGCGCACGCGAAGTCGGTGCGTATCGAGCCGAAGACAGCCTGAATTCCGGCGCGACGAGCACGCGCGGCAGGGGAGTTTTCTGAACTAGAAATAGTTTCCGGAAGGATGTCACAGATGGCTTCCTCAAACGTCGTGATTGTTTCTGCAGATTTGGAGGCGCAGCAAGCTTTAGCTAGCCTTCTGGACAAGAGCGGGCTGGCTTCCATCCCTGCGTCAACGATCAAAGAGACGGAATCCATTCTGAGCCAACACTTCATCTCCGTGATCCTCTGTTCTGAGGAATTGCCAGACGGCGGATTTAAGGACGTTCTTCGGCAAACCACGAGGGCCCTGAACAGAGTGCCGGTCGTCGTATTTCTCGTCTCGCCGACTGGGAGCGCTACCTCAACGTCTTGAAAGATGGCGCTTTTGACTGCGTCCTTTATCCCTCCAGCAGCGGGGAGATCGAGCGCGTTGTGCGCAACGCGCTGGACTGCGGCCGGCCGGAGAAGGCCGAAAAGGTAGCCCCGGCGGCTTATTAGTGGATGGAACGTCCCGTCGCCGGGGGGCGTTGCAGTCGCCCTTCGCGGTGGCTCACTTCGGAGGTGTACTACGAAACCTTCCGTCTGCGCGAGAGGCAGTTAAGGGAGTTGCATTGGAAGGTCAGGCTTCCCGCAAAGCCTATCGCCAGATGGCATGAGTTTGAAAAACAAAGAAAGTGAGAGCGCCATGCGTGGTCCTTACAACTTGGAGTTGAGCGCCAATTGCCTAGCGTGCAAGTGCCGCGGAAACGGGTTTTTCTGCCAGCTCTCCCCAGCCGAATTGAAGGATTTCGACGCTATCAAATATGTCTCTGTTTACCGAGCAGACGCCGTTCTCTTTGTCCGCGAGCAGAAGCCGCGAGGAATGTATGTGCTGTGCCAAGGCCAAGTGAAGCTTTCTTTCAGTTCCAGCNNCCTTAGGATCGCCGGCCCCGGTGAAGTTCTAGGCCTGGTGTCGACCTTAACGGGCGATCCCTATGAAGTGACCGCCGAGACGGTGTGCCCTTGCCAGGTTGCTTTCGTTTCTACAAATGACTTTCAGCAGTTCCTCCGGAAGCACCCAGCGGTTTTCGGGCGCGTGGCCAGCCACCTAGGCTCCGAATACAAGACTGCGTGCGAACAACAGTGTGCGGTTGGCCTTGGCGCTTCGTTATTCGAGCGAGTGGCCAAGTTCCTGCTCAATTGGTCCGTTGAGGGGGGAGCACCAGGAAATGGGACTCCGTTCACGTTGCCGCTGACCCATGAAGAAATTGCTGAACACACTGGGGCCACACGCGAATCGGTCACACGAACACTGAGTGAATTCAGGAGCCAGGGCCTAATCGAAAACCATGGTTCGACTTTCGTGATCGCTGATCGTGCAGCCCTCCAAGAATTCCGTGTCCGTTCAGAAAGCTCACAGAAACCAGATCCCCGCTTGCTGCGCTTGACTCCGATTCGGCGAGTTTATTCTCCGGATGTGGGGCATTCATTGCGGAAATATGTCGCCAAAGGACGGAAGAGCGCATGAACCTGCAACAGGCGCGCTGTGCTCGAACGAAAGTCGGGAAGTGTGAACTCATATGAGCGTTTTGTCTCGGAATTTCTTGTTCCATACGCCGGGCATCGCGAGGCGTTCACTTTTGGCCTTCATTGGGGCTTCTTGCCTGGGGGTGTTATTGTCTGCCCCCTCGTGGGCTCAAAGTCAGCATCCGGCGCGGCCGGGTAGCATCAATTACGTCGAGGGTGAAGCCTCGATCGGCGCGCAGGCGCTCAGCTCGACCTCAGGGGGTTCGGTCGAACTCGAAAAAGACCAAACCCTGACAACCAAAGCCGGCAAGGTGGAGATCCTGCTCACGCCGGGAGTATTCCTCAGAGTTGCCGACAACAGCTCGGTGAAAATCTAATCTGTTTGAAGGCAGGTGGAGAGTCTATGAAGACTGTCTTAACCCAGCTCAAAGCGGTCGCAAGTGCCCTGGTTAGGAAAGCAAAGATTCGCAAGGGAGTGCTGTCGATCCTGGCGGCGTTCTTTGTCCTTCAGCTCTATTTCGTTCGCGAATTGCTCGCAGCGGAATTGATTTTTGGGATCGCGTTCGCGGTGGTCCTTCTCCTGGTCGGAATCTCTTACTTCGTTGGCAGCCTTGGCCAGCGGGGCCTCGAATTGACGGAAGCGGGCGCTCGCGTGATCGCCAGTTCGGCGCGACACGGCTACAGCACCGTCGAAGAGATCAGTAAAAAGCCAATCCGCCACCCACATTCAGAGTCAGCCCAGTAATCGCACTCGCCCGCTCGCCGGATGGTCACAAAGGCTCCAGTAGCCACCGAACCACCAGCCAGCTCCACAAGATCATGCCCGCCGTGCGAGTAACTTTGCTGGCTGGTTTAGTACATCCCGCCCATGCCGCCGCCGTGGCCGCCCGGCATCGAGCCTTTCTTCTCCTTCTCCGGAATCTCGGTGATGAGGCATTCCGTGGTCAGGAGCAGGCCGGCGATAGACGCGGCGTTCTGCAGCGCGGTGCGGGTGACCTTCTTCGGGTCCACCACGCCGGCTTTGACGAGGTCTTCGTAGGTGTTGTCAGCCACGTTGTAACCTTCATTGCCCTTGCGCTTCTTGACTTCCTCGACGACGACGGAGCCTTCCTCGCCGGCGTTGTTCGCGAGTGCGCGTGTCGGAAACTCGACCGCCTTCTTGACGATCTCAACGCCGATGCGCTCGTCTTCGTTGGAGCCCTTGACCTTGTCAATGGCTTCGAGGCAGCGAATCAGGGCCACGCCACCGCCTGGGACGATGCCCTCTTCGACGGCTGCGCGGGTCG
>PKUY01000063.1 GCA_003131705.1 Acidobacteriota bacterium
TGGCAGGGCCGCTTGCCTCAGGCCTGAGTCTCGCAGACTGGCAATCCTCGCGCTGTCCACGCTCACCCGTGGCCGTCCAAGTCTCTTTCCCTTCGATCTCGCAGCCGCGATACCGGATTTGACGCGATCTCGAATAAGCTCCCTCTCGAATTCCGCGATGCTCGCAAATATGCCGAATACCAATCGCCCATTCGGTGTGCTGGTGTCCACGCCTTCATGTAGGGAAATGAACTCAATTCCTAGCGAGCGAAACTCCTCAAGCGCGTTCACAAGCTGCCTGAGACTGCGCGCAAAACGGTCATAGCGATAAACCACGACAGCATCCACGAGCCTCTTGCGACACGCGGCCAGAAGTGCATCCAATTGCGGCCTACGCTCTTTCGCACCCGACACACCCGCATCTACGTATTCGCCAGCGATCTCCATACCCCGACGCTGGCAGTATTCCCGTAGCTCGCGCAGTTGCATGTGCGGGTCTTGCCCGTTGTTCGTTGAAACTCTGGCATAAATGGCGGCTCGCATATTCAATGGCTCCTAGTCGAGATGGGATAGCTTCCCCGATGACCCTCTTTGAGGTGGATTAGTCCACCTGTAATGGGTCAAGCACTCAGCAATTCGATCTCAAGGCACATCAGAGCATCGCGGATGTTGTTCGATGATTCCTTCACAACGCGACCAAAATTGGGTGCCGATGCGCCGTTTGCCTCGCGCTGCCAGATACTCTCAAGCAATCGCGTTGCCTCAGCCGCCATTCCGTAGCTTGAAAACTCGATCTGTCGCGTGCGGGAGAGGAAACGTACCTCAAGGCCATCGGTTGTGTTGCAGGTAAAGACGAAAATGGTCTGAGGTGGAAATGCTGTGGCGTCCAGCTTGGACAGAAAGTGCAATTGCGCTGCATTCGACATCTTGTCGGCTTCATCGACGAGCACGAGATGAAATCCGCCCGACACGGGAACATACCAGCACTGCCGAATTACATCCTCGACGTTTGCAACGTTGCATTGCTGCGAGGGTATGTGATGGACTTCTGCTTTCAGCGTCTCGGCCAGAGCAAGAGCCATCGTAGTTTTTCCGGTTCCCGGTGGACCGATGAAAATCCACGCGGATTGGTACGGATTAGCCGCAAATTTGGAGAGAATACGTTTAGGCTTGTCCAGGCCGACGAAGGCGGCGATACCGCGCGGACGATATTTCTCTGCTAGTGGCATCGGAAACGGGAGGGTTGCGCTCATTGACAGTGGCTCCCTTCTGCTTGAGCCTTCCCAAGGATGTAGTCGGCTGCTTTCTGTGCCTGAGACGCGGCGGAGATAATCAGCTTGGAATCGTCTTTTAATCGTTTGATCCAAGTAGCGATGTAGGCCGCCGAATTCCCGAGCGTGCTTTTTTCAATGCCAGTAACCCCGCAGAGCATCGCAGCACCTAACTCCGCGACTAGTTCCTCTTTCGAGTAGGACTCCGAGCCAAACGCGTTAAGATTCTCGATTCCTTCGCGGCCTACGCGGGAAGTATGGCCTGTCGAATGCGCCAATTCGTGAAACAACGTGGAGTAATACTCCGCAGAGCCGTGAAACGTGTTGATTGGCGGAATCCCTACGGTGTCAGTCGATGGCCGATACCATGCCGCATCCGAAGGAATAATCTTAGGCGCGTTTGGCATCTCGGAGACTACGGATTCACAGTCGGCAATGGGATTCACTACAAGGCCTGTACCGAAGTCTGGCAGATTCTCGCATTGCAGCACATTGAAAACGGTGTAGTAGCGAAGGAGTACAGACTTGCTATCATTGTCCGCGATGACACCCGTCTCGGCATTCTTCTTGCGATAGTCGGATATCTTCCAGAACGTCACTTGCGTCCCGTGCTCGCCCTTGCGAACGTTTCCGCCGATGCTCGCGGCCTGCTTATAGGTGAGCCAATAGGGACTCGCGTGGCCTTGGGATGCGAGCAGAAACACGTTGATGCCGCGATACTCTTTTTGCGATTTGAGATTCATCGGCATTCGAGATGTCCAAGGCTTGCGCCAAGGAATAACCCCGGATTCCAGTTGCTTGATGATTTGCGCGGTAATTACCTCGTAGCTTGATGGCATTAGACTCGCTCCTTTTCCAAGGATTGTTCTCCTGCGCATGCTGTTTCCCCGTTCCATCGGCGTTCGGATTCGAGAAGTTTTGCCCGCACGGTAGTAGTAGAAATGCTGACTAGAGGCACCCCGACAGTGCTCCCGTGAGTGTCCACGAACAGAAATAGATCGGGAGTGGCACCGAATCCGCGTTGAGTGCCTAGCGGTCGCGCACCGCACGCAGAGACGATTTCAGCTGCTTTGATTTCTTCGGGAGATGCCATCGGGTTTGCGCCTCACCCTTTAGAAAAATTCGCACGCTGTAGTCAACGCCGATAGCGCGCGTAGTTAACCCTCCTGAATGCCGTAGATCGTGGAAGTCTATGAGTTAAGGCTTCGGGTCCGAGGGCCTCGCGAAATAGGTCATGGGAGATGCCCACTGTGATTTCTAAAAATCGAAATTTCTAGCTGAGGGGAGTGGTATGCGAATTCTGGGGACCCATTTTTTGGGTGGGAGCCTCAAATCTGTGGCTTGCTATCACAACTGATTCCGAGAGTGCCTATGTTGATTCGGATTCCCGATCTGAGAATCGGTGATAAGGGTGGATGAAGATAGCCAATGCGAGCCATTTGGCTTCTCAGAGACCGCCCGCTCACAAGGGACTACCTCACTGAATCACGGCACCTGCCCAAGTACACTCAACATGGTATTGACGAATTAGCGAAGTACCATTGCCGCTGTTTGCGCCAGGAGGTCATTCTATGGGGGCGCGATAAGAACCTGCCCCGCTAACAAAGCCTAGAAAACGAGGAAGAAATGAAAACAGTCACGGCGATTTTGTCCCTACTTATGTTGTCGAGTGTCGCATCTGCTCAAAGCCCCGACCCATCGAAATTGATGTGCAGAAATATCTCGGAGTCTGGCGGCTTCGTTTATCAAGGTGAAACGATATTCGGTTCTCAGGCATGTCGTCCGATCCAACAGGCTGTGCTGCAACCTGTCGCGGCAACTGCCCCAAGGCCGGATGTCGGGTTCACCGCGTCGGCGATTCCGAACACAGCACCAACCGACGCAACACCTGCTCCAATCTCGGCTCCAACACCAAAGATCAACGATGGAAAAACGCGACTGTATGTCACCGATGAACCCAAAGACGAGTCCATCTTTATTGCCTCGCATCATTCCGGCTGGCAAGTTAACGGACATTCTTCCGGTCAAGTATCAGGTTCGTTCGTCAACGGAACTGGCTCCGTAAGTGGGTCGTCCAACGGCTACGTGAACGGTTCGGGCGGTTCGGCCGGAGCCGCATATAGTTACTCCCAGAAAGGTGCAGACCCACGAACCGTAGAGATTCAGGCTGACTTGTACAAGAGGTGCCCCTCAATCGTTGTGACCGACGACCCAGCTAGGGCGGATTATGCGCTGCTCTTCCGCTGTGAAGGCGGGAAGCGGTCAAGCATGTTTGCATTTGGTGGATTGACGGGACTGGCTTTGTCAGCGCACTCGAAAGTTGACGGGGCGAGCGTGTTTGATACAAACGGCGACATGGTGTTTGCCACGAGAGCACGGACAGTTGAGACCGCGATTAAGGAAGTTTGCGGGCACGTGAAGTAAGAAAACTGTTTGGGGCGAGGATGATGAGTGCGTTGACAAAAACAACTTCAAAAACACCTTCGTGCTGAGTACTTCTCACATGCTGACCGTGCTTAGGAGTCGTGAGCTTCGGTTCAGTCGACATTTTTCCTCCAGCCGCCCGGAGTCTACCGTAAATCTCATTGCAACGCGGCAACTGGAAAAGGCGCGCTTTTATAATGCGTGGAGTACTAGGAAAGGACATGTCCGGTAATCCGACGCAATATA
>PKUY01000273.1 GCA_003131705.1 Acidobacteriota bacterium
AAGTGGGGTCGCTCCAGCCCAATCCGGTGTGTTGTCCGCGTCCAAATTGATCGTCGCGGCCTGCGCAACCTCTTTCGCTTCGGACTCTTCCTGAAATCCGAGGGTGAACCGAAGGGTGAACGACAGGGTGAACCCTGTGTTTCATGCACCGTTCACCCTCGGAAGATATGTCCGCACAGAAAAGACTCCGGGAACAAATGTCCGAAGACTCATTCGCTCGCGAGTTCTCTGAGCCACTGACAAACNNCAAAATCGACCCGTTGCGCCTGCTGCAGAGCCGATGCACCAAAATACGTCTGGGATTGCGGGTTCCGGGAAGGCGAATCAGAATGGAGTGCTTCTGAGCCTGTGCTTTTGCATGCCTGTCGCGGGCCCAGGAAAAACGCAACATGTTTGCTTCCCGTATCAGAACCACGGAACGAGGCCACGGACGAAGTACGAGAGATAGCAGAGGAAAAACCAGGCCGAGGTTCATCCGCGCAAAATGGGGTACAAATAGTCCCTGCTTCCACGAGGCAAGAATTGGGACCGGATTCCAGCCACTTTTCGGACGGACGACTGCGGTCCACTATCTCACGGTCACAGAGGGCCACGCGGTCACAAGGATTATGTGTGTCGCTCATTTCGGAGCTGCACGACCGCAAACTTCCCCTGCTATCTCGAAGGCGACAATTTGCCAAGATCTCACCGCGAAAGTCGATTTCTGCAATTACAAGAAACTGCATTTCGCTCCACACGGTTCTTTCCCTCTCATAACCAGAGCGATGGTTACCGCTGCTAGGCTTCTCCATGCGTGCCTAGAGGAAACAGCTAGAAAGCCCCCTATCTATAGAGAGGCAGAAAAAACGGAGAATGTGAGCGAGTGAATTCACTTTTCTTGGGTTTCTAAACGCTATCTTGGGGTACTGCAATTCTCACTCACGGGGTAGAGCGCTGGGAATTTCACGGCGTCTAGACCCACATCAATACCTATGAAGAATCGCGTTCGAAGGTTTGTAGGGAAAATCCATCTGGGAAATGTGAGCTACAGACCGCCGCAGGCACCGCCCCACAGTGCATCGGGAAAATAGCCATTCGTAAATACACTGCACGTTATCTATACTGTGCGGACTCCAGTTGACGAGGACCGATGGCAATTCAGCCCGGCAGCCGCTTAGGCCCCTATGAGATTCTCGCCGCTATTGGCGCGGGCGGGATGGGAGAAGTTTATCGCGCGCGCGATTCAAAACTCGGGCGCGACGTGGCGCTGAAGGTCCTGCCGGAAGCCTTTGCTCGTGACGCCGAACGCATGGCGCGATTCCAGCGCGAAGCGAAGGTCCTCGCGTCGCTCAATCACCCCAACATCGCCACCATTCATGGTCTGGAGGATTCCGGCGCGACTCACGCGCTGGTGATGGAGCTGGTGGAAGGGCCGACGCTGGCGGATCGCATCAAACAGGGACCGATTCCCATTGACGAAGCGTTGCGCATCGCCAAGCAGATTTGCGAAGCGCTGGAGTACGCGCACGAGCGCGGCATCGTCCATCGCGATCTGAAACCCGCGAACGTGAAAGTCACGCAGGATGATGCGGTGAAGGTGCTCGATTTCGGGCTGGCGAAAGCCATCGAAGGCGATGCGTCGTCGATGGACATGGCCAACTCGCCAACGATCAGCCGCATGGCCACGCAGGCGGGCGTGCTGCTCGGCACGGCGGCGTACATGAGCCCCGAGCAGGCGAAAGGCAAGCCGGTGGATCGCCGCGCGGACATCTGGGCGTTTGGCTGCGTGCTGTACGAAATGCTAACGGGCAAACAAACGTTCACAGGCGAGACGGTCACAGACACGCTGGCGTCGGTGCTGACAAAAGACCCGGATTGGACACAGTTACCGGCAGCAACGCCGATGCGGGTACGCGTTTTGTTGCAGCGCTGCTTGCACAAGGACGCCAAGCAGCGCTTGCGGGACATCGGCGATGCGCGAATATCGCTCGACGAGGTTTTATCCGGCACCCCAGAAGCCACACACGTGCCTGGCGCTAGAGTGCCCGCATGGCGCCGCGTGATTCCATGGGCGGTCGCGGGCATCGCCGTGATGGCGGCGGTGGCGCTTGCCGTGGTTCACTTCCGCGAAAAGCCGTCCGCTCCGGCGCAGTTGCTGCGCTATGAGATATTCCCACCGGAGAAAGCAAGCTTCGGGAGCGGCCTAGCTGTTTCACCTGACGGGCGCCATTTGGCGTTTACGGCAACGATGCAGGATGGGCAAACGCAACTATGGGTTCGAGATCTGGACGCTATCGAAGCACGCCCTTTAGCTGGGACAGAGGGCGCCGCTGATCCTTTCTGGTCGCCGGACAGCCGCCTCATCGGGTTTACTGTCGGCAATAGTCTTGAAGATATCGATATTTCGGGAGGCCCGCCGCAAAAGGTCTGCGACCTTCCCGGCGTGTCTCTTGGAGCCTCTTGGAGCCTCTTGGAGCCGAGAGGGTGTGATTGTGTTCGGCACGTATGTCGGCCTAATGAAGGTTCCTGCGACGGGCGGAACGCTTTCGCTTCTAACAAAAGTGGATCCCTCACGGGGAGAAGTCGCGCATGAAGCGCCGTGGTTCCTTCCGGACGGACGCCACTTCCTGTATGTGCGTGGTCCCGGCCCGGATGCCGGTACGTACGTTGGGTCGCTGGATCTTGGCCCGGAGCAGCAAGACGCGCAACGGTTGCTCCCTGCGGCCGCTCGCTACGCTCCAGCATTAGGCGCCGGACCAGGCTATCTCCTGTTCATTCAAAATGGCACGCTCATGGCTCAGGTCTTCGATGCGTCCAAGATGCAGCTCAAGGGTGATGCCATTCCTCTCGTGCAGCAGGTGAACAGCAACGGCGTGGATGTCTCCTCGAACGGCATCTTGGCGTACACAAACCTCGCGAATCAGGATCAGCTGACATGGTATGACCGGCAGGGGAAGGTTGTCGGGACGCTGGGCGAGCCCGGGGTCGTCCAACTTACAGCGATTTCCCCGGACGGCAGCAGAGTAGCAGTGGGGCGAAATGTAGCAGGAGGAACTGACCTGTGGGTTTACAACGTGGCAACGGGCGCTCCGACTCGCCTGACGTTCGACGGGAAAACGAACGAGGATCCGGTCTGGTCCCCAAATGGCAGTCACATCGCTTTCGCCACCGGCCGCGGTGGAGCGCTGACGGTGTACGAAATGGCCGTGAACGGCATTGGTCAGATTGAGGCGCTCGACAAAGAACCTGCAAATTTGCGGGTACCTCTGGATTGGTCTCATGATGGCCGGTATCTCATCGAGGGAGTGCTCGTCGACGCCAAGTCGAAGTTTTCCGCCTGGGTGTTGCCGCTATCGCCAGGGCAGGCAGGCCGCGCCCAGAAGTCGTTTCCTTACCTGAGCGGGTCATTCAACTACACTGCACCGGCGCTCTCTCCCAATGGAGAGTGGCTTGCGTACGCCTCGGATGAGACTGGGCGGTATGAGATTTACGTTCAGACGTTTCCCAAGCTCGGAGGCAAATGGTCAGTATCCACGAGTGGCGCCAGNNGGAGACGGAAGACTCATGAGCGCCGATGTCAAGAGCGGACCGGATGGCAGGTTTGAAGCGAGTACGCCCAAGGCTATGTTCCAAACTCACGTCGACAGCCCTCTCTGGAGATTCGCGGTCGGCAAAGACGGGCGCATCCTGTTCGCGACGCCGGCTGGCCAATCTGGCGCTCCCATCACCGTAGTCGTAAACTGGACAGCAGGATTGAACAAATGACGCTTGCGACGGGGACGAGACTCGGTTCCTACGAAATCACAGGCGCCATCGGTGCGGGCGGGATGNNCGCTGAATCATCCCAACATCGCCACGATTCACGGCTTGGAAGATTCCGGTGCCACTCATGCTCTCGTCATGGAATTGGTCGAAGGGCCGACGCTTGCGGATCGCATTCGCACGGGTCCGATTCCAGTTAGCGAAGCCTTGCCTATCGCGAAGCAGATCACGGACGCGCTCGAATACGCGCACGAGCGGGGGATCGTGCACCGGGATCTCAAGCCGGCGAACGTGAAGGTGACGAACGACGATGCAGCGAAAGTTCTCGACTTCGGTCTTGCCAAAGCTCTGGAAGGCGACGCGTCGGGAATCGACATCGCGAATTCACCGACGATCAGCCGGATGGCGACGCAGGCGGGAGTGCTGCNNAGTGGATATGCTCACGGAGCCCGGCACGGCGATGGGCACGGTCGCCTACATGTCGCCGGAGCAGGCGAAAGGCAAGCCGGTGGATCGCCGTGCCGACATCTGGGCCTTCGGCTGTGTGCTGTATGAAATGCTGACGGGGAAATTGGCGTTTCGCGGCGAATCGGTGGGCGTCACTGCTGATGGCAAGCGGTTCCTCTTTCAGGTGCCCGCGTCGGCAAATTCGCAGCAGCCACTGACCGTCGTGCTGAACTAGCAGGCGGGATTGAAGAAATGACGATTGCTACGGGGACAAACTGATGACGCTGAGCAGCGGCACCAAATTCGGTTCTTACGAAATTACGGGCGCGATTGGCTCTGGCGGGATGGGAGAGGTGTATCGCGCGCGGGATGCGAAGCTCAGGGGCGATGTCGCGCTGAAAGTCCTGCCCGAAGCGTTCGCGCGCGACGCCGAGCGGATGGGGTTGACCGCGTTATAGCAATTATGCGATACTCCAATCGAAGAAGCGGTCTCGACATTGAGCGGCGATTTCACGATTGAGTACGTGGAGCTACCGAACGGGCGGGCACCGGCCCGAGACTTCGTCGATTCGCTGGATGATAAGGCTGCCGCCCGGATAGACGCGTTTATCGACCGCTTGCGCATCTATGGCAATCGGATGCAAGGGAAGTTCGTTAAGAAGCTTACCGATGACATGTTCGAGCTTAGGATTAAGCAATTCGACCGGATTTTCCGGGTTCTCTTCTTCTACCAGCCGGGCATGCTGATCGTGATTACGTCAGGGTTTCAGAAAAAGACGGAACAGACACCGCAGGGCGAAATTTCAAGGGCACAGCAGCTCAGAAAGCTCTGGATGAAGTACCGAAACCGTTACACGGGATCGCAGAAGGAAAGAGAAGCTATCCTGAAGGAGTTGGGACTATGAAACGCGACAAGNNCGTGCGCGCAAGAGCGCAACCTACCGTAAGACCTTCGGGCGCACCTTGCACCAAATTGATCTGGCCTTACTGGTACGCGAGATGCGGGAGGATGCGGGGTTGACTCAGACCGAACTAGCGAAGAAGGTAGGCACGACACAGTCCGTGATTGCTCGCCTGGAGGACGCCGAATACGCGGGCCATTCGCTCTCGATGCTGGAACGCATCGCCGCAGTCTGTGGCGTTGCCCTCAAGCTCCATGCGGAGAAAAAGCCCAATTTCGACCGCGAGGTCGCGCTGGTCTAGTCTCACGGAGAGCAAGCCATCGAACGACTGGCCGGTTTCCTCTGCAAATCGTTGGCGTCCAATTGAACTCATTGGGGTCCATTTGGGGTCCAAAACGGTCCAGTTTCAAGCTGGATTCAGGTAGGTTAGCCGTGTAAGGGCAATTGAAACATCGTGAGTTATGGAGCGGGCGACGGGAATCGAACCCGTGTCCGAAGCTTGGGAAGCTTCTATACTGCCATTGTACGACGCCCGCTCGGCCTTAATTCGTCCGCAGAATAACACCGCGTCTGCACTGCGCGCAAGAAGCTCACGCGATCGGCCATCGCGGAACGCAGAGAAGCGATGAGAAGTAATTCGAAGCCGCTACCTTATTTCGGGGTAGTCCAGGTAATAGCGATGCAGATCCGCGACGGTCATCTGCCCTTTGCGGATGCGGACGGCAGCGGTTCCCGCCGCGCCGCCCGACAGAGTCACCCACACGGTATCCCCAGTCCGAAAGTCGGAGAGCTTCAGCGGTTTGCCGACTTCGTCAGTGAAACGCGTGTTGGCGTCCACCCCTGCAAGCAGCGTGACTTCTGTCGGATGTTTCAACAGTATCTGCGACTTTGATTGGTCAACCGACGCGACGATGAAAAATTCCTCGCCCGTCGCATTTTTCCTTCCTTGCGCATAGGCGCTCGGCGCGGGAGACGATCTGCCTGGGGGGTAAGCCCCCGGCGCGAAAGGAGGTCTCCCGCCCGGCGTCTGAGCGCTCGCACAAAACGAAACTCCAGCGAAGAGAAAAACCGCGAATGCCAGATACGCGAAAAGCTTGCGAGCATTATTCATATCGGAGCGCCTCAATGGGATCCATCCGCGCAGCCTTGCGCGCCGGGTAGTAGCCGAAAGTTACGCCGACGAGCACGGAAAATATCACGGCCACGATGACTGAACGGGGCGAGACAAAAGTGGGCCACCCAAGCGCGTGCGAAATGATCGCCGAAGTTGCCACGCCCACGGCAATGCCTATAAGCCCTCCGAGTGAGCTCAGCACCAGCGCCTCGCTCAGGAACTGCGATTGGACATTTCCTTCGGTGGCGCCCACAGCCAGGCGGATGCCAATTTCGCGAGTTCGCTCGGTCACAGAAACCAGCATGATGTTCATAATTCCGATCCCGCCGACAACTAGCGAAACGGCACCGACGGCCCCCAGCAGGAGCGTCATCGTGGTTGCAGCGGCCTCGGATGTCTGCGCCATTTCGTTTGGACTGCGGACGATGAAGTCGTCATCTTCACCGGGACGGAGATGATGGCGTTGTCGCAGCAGGGAAGCGATCCCAGTCTGCACCGACGTCATCGCGTCGGGCGAGGTGGTCGACACCATGATCAGCTGCACCCAACTGATCCCGGAGATCTTCTTCTGGACGGTTGTGTACGGAATGACCAGCGTATCGTCCTGGTCTTGGCCGTTGCTGTTTTGGCCCTTCTCCTGGAGGACGCCGACAATCCGGAAAGGAAGGTTTTGGACGCGAATCATTTGTCCCACAGGATCCTGGTCGGCGAAAAGTTGCGTCGCGACCGTTTTTCCAATGACGCAAACATCCGTAGCCATATCGACATCGCGCTGCGAGAACATGCTCCCTGACACAACCGGCCAATTGCGAATCGTGCTGAAGTCCTGCGATGCGCCGTTCGCTCTGGTAAGCCAATTCTGGTTCCCGTTTACGACCTGGACGGTGGATCCGACCATCGGAGACACGGCTGCGACACCCTGGACGTGCTGCAGAATCGCTTGAGCGTCATCGGCGGTGAGGGTCTTGTTCGCTCCGCTACCCATGTGCACGCCGCCGGTGTTCACGCTGCCAGCAAAGACCATGACGATATTCGTTCCGAGGGCTTGAATCTGCTGTTGCACCTGTTCGCTGGCGCCCTGGCCGATCGCGACCGTGCAGATGACTGCGCCGACGCCGATGATGATTCCGAGCATCGTCAAAATCGTTCTTAGCTTGTTGCGCGCCAAGGCCCGCAGGGCAACGCGAATGACTTCTCTTGGATTCATGGCTTCATCTCGCTTATTCGATTCATCGAAACTTATCTTCCCGGCGGCCCGCCGCCTGTGAAACCCGGCGGACGCGTGCCCGTAGTAGTCGTCGCACCCGCCGTTTGTTGGGCAATGACGAGCACGTCGCCTTCGTGAAGATCGCCTTGCAGCAGCTGTGTGTTGTTGTAGTCAGTGATGCCACATTGTACTGCTACCGGAATCAAGTTTTTGTCCGGTCCCATCTTCCAGACAACCTGCCAACCGCCCAGATGCGTCGTCGAAGCTTCGCGGGAGATGTTGTACTGCTTGTAAATTTGCGGCAACTGCGCTCTTAGCGCGGCCGGCTTAAACGTGAGCGCGGGATTAGGAATCTGTACCACGTTGCTTGCGTGTCCCGTTGGAATCGTGACGTAAGCAGTTTCTCCGGGCAGAAGTTTTTCGTCCGGATTGCTAAAATCAATGACCGTGTTGTACGTGACCACATTTTGAACGGTCGTAGGGTTCAAGCGGACGGTGCTCACGCGGCCATGGAACTGTTCCGTCGGAAAAGCGTCGACTTGAAACGTGACACCCGCTCCGGCCTTGATATTCCCTGTATCGGATTCATCGGTAGCGGCGTATACCTGCATGCGCGTGAGGTCCTGCGCGACCGTAAAAACATTGGGAGCTTGCAGCGCTGCCGCTACGGATTGGCCCACGTCAATATTCCGAGCCACGACGGTCCCATCGATAGGGGAAATAATTGTGGTGTATTTCAGGCTTGTTTCCGCGCCTTTCAGGCCACCTTGCGTGGACACGACTTGAGAGCGTGCCTGGGCCAGTGTAGCCTTCGCTTGATCCAGCTGCGCTTGCGCGGATTGCACGTCTGCCTGGGACTGGCCCAGGGTTGACTGCGTAAGGTCGTTTGAATCGACCGATATCACGCCGGCCGTTACAAGGTCCTGAGAACGTTTGGCGGTGGCCTGTTCATACTTCACGTTTGCCTGCGCCTTCGCTAGGTTTGCCACATCCACCTGGACGTTGGCCGCGAGCGTGACCAAATTCGCCTGCGCGTTTTGGAGGTTGCCGCGCGCTTGTGTCACTTGCGCTTCATAAATTGCCGGATCGAGCTGAGCCAAAACTTGGCCGCTCTTCACCCGAGTATTGAAGTCCGCGAAGATGTATTGCACGGTTCCTGATACGTAGGAACCGACGGGAACGGTCGTCAGTGCGTTAATCGTGCCGGTGGCCTGTACGGCCGCAGTGATATCTCCTTTTCGAACGGTAACCGTGGTGTACTTGGGTGCCGACGACTTAGTGCTGAAGTAATACCAGGAGCCGATCATTAGAACAAGGCAAGCCGCTCCTATGAAGTACGCGAGCTTGTGCTTTTGATAAGAATCTCGTAGTGGCATGAATCTCCGATTGAACAGGAAGTATTACCGACCAAGCACAGGATGCCACGGATGGGCCCCTCTTCCTCCCTCACTATAAAGACGCAAGCACCGCCTGACTGGTTACCTGATCGCCTGATTTCATTTTGATCTTAACCGGAAGCCATTGGGTGCACGACAAGAAAGT
>PKUY01000087.1 GCA_003131705.1 Acidobacteriota bacterium
TGGCGAATCTCTTCGATCGCTTCTTCCACCGTTGCAAAGGGAGGTTTGTTTTCGCTCATGTCAGCACATTCGCATCAGAATTTGATGTGTACAAAAAGAAAATGAAATAGGGCGCCCATCAATCCCGCCCCTGGGATCGTCAGAATCCAAGCCCACAAGATGTGACGCGTCACGCCCCATCGCACAGCCGTGATTCGACGCGATACGCCGACGCCCGAAATAGCTCCGGTGATTACCTGCGTCGAGCTTACCGGGATTCCCGCGGCGGCCGTCCCAATCAAGGTAATCGCCGCCGAAGTCTCTGCCGCAAATCCACCAAACGGATTCAGTTTGGTGATTTTTTGGCCCATTGTTTTCACGACGCGCCAACCGCCGGCCATGGTGCCGCCAGCCATAGCCAGCGCACAACAAATGATAACCCAATCCGGTACTTTGTAGTTTGGGATTACCCCACCGGTAACGAGGGCGGCAGTAATAATCCCCATGCTCTTTTGTGCATCGTTTGTGCCATGGCTGAAACTAAACGCAGCTGCGGAAAGGAGTTGCAACCGCCGAAACCATCGATCGACCTTCTGCGGCGCTTGGCGTCGGACGACCCAGCTCGTGAGCACAGTAACCACAATTCCCATCGCCATTCCAATCACCGGCGCGACGAAAATGAAAATGATCGGTTTGATCCAGCCCGACACAATGATGGCTCGAAATCCTACTGCCGCAATGGCCGCGCCGCCATATCCTCCCATCAGCGCGTGCGACGAGCTGCAAGGCAGCCCCAGCCGAATGGTCCCGTAGTTCCAGATGATCGCTCCGAGCAACCCGGCCAGCAGGACCTGCTGGTTCACCAGTTCGAGGTGCACCAGCCCCTTGCCAACAGTCGCGGCTACTGCAGTGCCGAATGTTAGGGGCGCGATGAAATTCCAGAACGCCGCCCACACCACTGCCCAGAGCGGACGCAGTACCCGCGTCGACACGACTGTCGCGATGGAACTCGCCGCATCGTGCCATCCGTTCGTGAAATCGAACGCCAGGCTAATGAAGACGATCACGAGCAGCAAATGGAAAGGCGTCACGCCAGAACTCCGCTCGGTGCGGTCATAGTCTTGGCGGTTGAACCCCCGGATGCCAAGCTTATGACGACCGGACATGGGCCCTGCGCTGCGAGGATTCGCGCGTAAGTAGAAGGGGAAATCGGCACGTGTTTCAGGCGTTTTTCAGTGTGACGGTTTCGATGACGTTGGCCACGTCTTCGCACTTATCCGTGGCGAATTCGAGTGTTTCAATGATCTCTTTCCACTTGATGATCTGCACGGGATCCTTTTCCTGATCGAAGAGGCATCCGATCAGGTCTCGGCACTGGCGGTCCGCCAGATTCTCCAGCCGGTTGATTTCAATGCAGTAATCGAGGATGTGGTCGCCCTTTTCGATCACTCGAACGGCAGCCACGATTTGGGCCGTGGCGTCCCGCACCGTCTTCGCCAGGTCCAGCACGCCGGGCCGGACCTCCCGGATGCGATAAATCACCATGCGCGTCGCTGCCGCATCGACCAGATCGATGACGTCGTCGATCTTGCTCGCCAGTTCGTGGATATCCTCGCGGTCAAACGGGGTAATGAACGTCTGGTTCAGCCGTCGCAATATATTGTGCGTGATCGTGTCCCCGATATGCTCGTAGGACTCGACTTTGTCCGCGCCCGCCGCCGGATCCTCGAAATGCTCGAGCATTTCCACCATCGCGATGGCGCCCGCTTCGACGTTTTCGGCCTGCTGATTGAACATCTTGAAAAATGACTTTTCGCGCGGAAGAATCTTCCCCAACAATCCAGCCATGAAGCCCTTGCCTCCGTAAAAGTGAATGCTACTGGAACTCGAATGTTACAGGAATGTTACACGAAGACTATACCAGACGCAGCTGGACGGGCAAGGCAGCCCCGGACAAGCACTTGGGAGGTAGTCAGGGGGGTGCGCCACACTGGGACCGAGAGTCCCCCCAATCCGGATGACTTCGCTTCGCCGGCGAGTTATTCTTTCGCGTGTCTTTCGGCCATCCCATTTTTCTCTTTTTCGCCGCGTTTGTTGGGGGAGCGGTAAATTCCGTGGCGGGAGGTGGCAGTTTCATCTCCTTTCCCGCGTTGCTCTTCACCGGCATGGCTCCGATTGCGGCAAATGCTACGAATACTTTGGCGCTCATGCCGGGCACTCTCTCGAGCGCTGTAGCGTATCGCAATAAGTTCACGCCGGAGGCGCGCCGCCTCCTGTTCCCGCTGCTCGTAAGTGGCGTAATTGGAGGCCTGATAGGGGCGCGCATTTTGCTCCGCACGCCCCAATCCACGTTTCTGCACATCGTTCCGTGGCTGCTTTTGGGCGCCACGCTGCTGTTCCTGATGGGTGGCCGTATCACAGGATTCATCCGCAGCCGCGCAAGTCACGGCACAGGGTCGCGCATCCTGACGGTGGTTGGATTCGTTCTCGCGCTCCTTCTAGCCATTTACATCGGCTATTTCGGCGCGGGTGTGGGAATCCTTGTGCTGTCGTTGTTAGCGTTGCTGGGAATGGAAGATATCCACGCGATGAATGGTGTGAAGGTTTTGCTCGTCAGCCTCGTGAATTGCGTCGCGATCGTTACGTTTATCTTTGCTCGCGTGATCGTCTGGCCGCAGGCACTGCTAATGCTGGTGGGATCTTCGGTCGGGGGCTACGGTGGGGCCTATTACGCGCAGAAGATGAATCCTCAGCACGTCCGCTGGTTTGTGATTCTCGTTGGCTTTGGCATGTCCACCTACTTCTTCATCCGCTATTAAGGGCCGCCTCGGCTCGCTGGAGCGGTCTTTGTCCTTTTGGCCCTTGTAGCGGACGCCGTTAGGCGGGTGTCATCGGTGTTTCCATAAGAGGAAGCAGCAACTTTGCGCGGTCCAGGGCCTCCGAGATGGTGCCGCAAATATTTTCGGGACCAACATGGCCTTCGAATTCGGCTTGACGCATCAGCCGAGCCGGTTGTTCCCGCGCGCCACAAGGTATCAGCGATCACTGAGGACCGATAGGAAGTCAGAACGCGCGCGAAAACAGCCCCGGTATCTGAAGTTCAGGGTGGGCCTGTTCGCCTGAATGCGTGTTATAGGGACTTAACGAGCCAAACGACTAAACAGATCACCACTAGTGTACCGATCAGGCCGTATCCAAACATTGTCGCCTCCCATGTTTCATGATCTACCGCGCGGTCCCCATAATTCGCGATGCGGAGCATTCCCGCAATACCAGGTCTGCTGTAGAAACGAATGTGAAATCTCGATCAATCCATGTCCCGTCGTCTGGCCAGCTGAGCGAATAATCAGGGTGTACAATGCTCCACGTTTTTCAAAGTGAACGAGGTTAGTCCCGATGAAACCGATGTTGCTGCTTCTGATCGCTGCGCTTCTGCTGGCATTTCAGAATTCGCGCGGCGCCCAACAGCCGTTCGTGCCAACTGCTGTCGCAGATTACGAGAGTACAATTGGCGCTCTCGAAGCCGCCATGATGGCTGCGGGCGCGGAGAAAGGCGCCGATGGCTACATGTCTTTCTATGCCGACGACGCAGTCGAACTACCCAACGGTGCAGTCAAGTTGCAAGGGAAGGAGGCCATCCGCAAGACGATGGAGTTCCTAAACGACAAAAACAATCATCTGACATGGACGCCCGACCATATCGACGTCGCTCAGTCCGGCGATCTGGCATACAGCTATGGGACTTTTGAGTTCCGCTCGATGGACAAGGACCGCAAGCCAGCGTCCGAACACGGAAAGTACGCCACCATTTGGAAGAAGCAAAACGATGGACGCTGGAAAGTTGTTCTCGATATGGGCAATGCGAGTCCCGAACCAACAGGACTGCGGTAGTTAGTGTGACGTATCATCCATTGTCCCTCACTCAATGACGCGCACGTCAGACACAACGCACAGCAGAGCATTGTCGCAAGCCTCGTGGCACGCCTGGTGGCCGGTGACGATGATGTTCGCCTGCTCCCTCCTCAGCTACATGGATCGGCAAATCCTGTCCGTACTCTCTCCGATGATCCTCGGCGATTTGAAAATGAACGCCGAAAAATATGGCGAAATCGTGCGGGCCTTCAGCCTCGCCTACATGCTTGGAAATCCCGTGTGGGGCGCGATCCTCGATCGCGTGGGCCTGCGACGCGGCATGACGCTGGCGGTTACCATCTGGACCATCGCTTGTGGCGCGCACGCGATCCTCTCTGGCTTTCTAGGTTTCGCGATCGCGCGCGCGATCCTCGGATTTGGTGAGGGCGCCACCTTCCCAGGCGGTTTGCGGACCGCGATGGAGCGGCTCCCGTCCAAGCAGCAATCTCGTGGAATCGCGGTTGCCTACAGCGGAGGCTCGCTCGGAGCGATGATTACGCCGCTGCTCGTCACGCCCGTCGCTCTGCGCTACGGCTGGCGCGCGGCGTTCATCGTGACCGGCGTTGCGGGATTGGTGTGGGTATTGCTTTGGCGCGGGACCGTCGATTTTTCAGCGGTCGCGTCTGATCGGCAAACGAAGCGCATCGTGCTGCCGAATCTTTTGGAGCCGAGATTCTGGAGCTTGGTCGCGTCTTATGCCCTGGGCGCGCTGCCGCTCGGTCTCATTATTTATTTGGCCCCGCTGTATTTGGCGCAGGCGCTCGGTTTTACCCAAGGCGAATTGGGGCGCGTCCTCTGGATTCCGCCGCTGGGTTGGGAGATCGGCTATTTCTTTTGGGGATGGTTTGCGGACCGCTTCGCAGCGGACAACGCGCGGCCGTCGTGGCTGTTCTTTAGTTTTGCGGTGCTTGGGTTGCCGTTCATCGCTGTGCCATGGCTTAGAAGTTCAGCGGTAGTCCTGGCAGTGATGTTCTGGGCCATGTTCGTCGCCTCAGGCTTCGTCGTGGTCGCTCTACGCACTAGCGCGATGGCCTATCCGAAGGAGCAGACGGGGCTCGTCGCTGGGATTGGCGCGGGTTCGTGGTCCGCTTTAGTGGCGATGGTTCTACCGTCGCTCGGCCACATGTTCGACCTCAAGCATTACGCTAACGCATTTCTTTTCGTTGGCCTCGTCCCAGTCCTCGGCACACTCTGCTGGTGGGTGTTCACACTTCCGGAGCGCGTCCTGCTGAATACGGACGTGACAAAGTAAGCGGCGCGCGGCGGTATACAGCGGCCGCAGCCCGTGCGCCTCTTGCAAGCTGAGCAAGGCACCGCAAATAAAAAGGGCGCCCCGGTGGACCTCCCCAGGACGCCCTTTTGAATTGTCTTGAAGCGGGTGATCTAGGCTTAGTACATCCCGCCCATACCGCCGCCACCTGGCATTCCGCCACCGCCGCCTGCCGCAGCCTTCTTGTCATCTTCCTTAATGTCGGCAATCAGTGCTTCGGTTGTCAGCATCAGGCCGGCGATAGAAGCGGCATTCTGCAGTGCGAGACGCGTGACTTTGGCCGGGTCGATGACTCCCGCTTTCACCAGGTCGCCGAACTCGCCCGTCTCGGCGTTGAAGCCGAAGTTGTCGTCCTTCGACTCGCGGATGCGACCGACGATTACAGCGCCTTCATGTCCGGCGTTCTGCGCGATCTGTCGCATGGGCTCTTCGAGGGCGCGCTTCACGATGTTGACGCCAATGGCCTCGTCATCCTGAAGTTTGAGCTTGTCGAGAACTGCGATGCAACGGACCAGGGCCACGCCGCCGCCGGGGACGATACCTTCCTCGACCGCTGCGCGTGTTGCGTGCATGGCATCTTCGACGCGAGCCTTCTTTTCCTTCAGCTCCATCTCCGTTGCTGCACCCACCTTGATCACCGCCACGCCGCCAACCAGCTTGGCTAGGCGCTCTTGCAGCTTCTCGCGGTCGTAGTC
>PKUY01000012.1 GCA_003131705.1 Acidobacteriota bacterium
ACGCGGTCAATCTGACCGACGGCCTCGACGGGCTCGCGATCATGCCGAGCGTGCTGGTCGCCGCCGCGCTCGGCGTGTTTGCCTATCTCGAGGGCAACAAGGTGTTCTCGGAATACCTCGGCATCCCGGCGATCCCGGGCGCCGGCGAACTGGCGATCTTCTGCAGCGCGATGGCCGGTGCGGGCCTGGGCTTCCTCTGGTTCAACACCTATCCGGCGCAGGTGTTCATGGGCGACACGGGGTCGCTCGCGCTCGGCGGCGCGTTCGGCATCGTGGCGGTGCTGATTCATCAGCCGTTGGTGCTGGTGATCGCCGGCGGCATGTTTGTGCTGGAGGCGTTGTCGGTGATTTTGCAGCAGGGCTGGTTCAAGTTCACCCGGCTGAAAACGGGCACGGGCCGGCGGATTTTTTTGATGGCGCCGCTGCATCATCATTTCGAGCTGATGGGATGGGGCGAAACCAAGATCATCGTGCGATTCTGGATCATCGCCTTGGTCTTTGCGCTTTTTGCTCTGACGACTTTGAAACTGAGGTGAGGCCAGGTGAGACCCGGGTTCGATTTGCAGGGCAAGCGCGTGCTGGTGCTGGGGCTTGCGCGTACGGGGACGGTCGCGTCGCTGTTTGCCGCGGGCTATGGCGCAACGGTGACGGCCACGGACGAAAAGCCGGAGAGCAAACTCGCCGAGACAGCCGCGAAACTGCGCGCGGCGGGGGTGAGACTCGTGCTCGGTGTGCACGCGCCGGATGTATTTGTGGAGCAGGACTTGATCGTCGTCAGTCCCGGAGTACCGGCGAACCTGCCCGCGTTAGTGCTCGCACGCAAGGCCGGTACTCCCGTTTGGAGCGAAATTGAGCTGGCATGGCGTTTTCTGCGCGGGAAGCTCGTGGCGATTACCGGTTCGAACGGTAAGACGACCACGACGTCGCTGGTCGCGCACATTCTAAGGATCGCCGGAATTCCAACGCTTGCCGGAGGCAACATCGGCGTGCCGCTGCTTTCGCTCGTCGAATCCTCTACGGATTCGAGCGTTACCGTGGCGGAGCTGAGCAGCTTCCAACTCGAGACCATCGAAATGCTGCGCCCGGAAATCGGCGTGCTGCTCAATCTGACGCTCGATCACCTGGATCGGCACGAATCGTTCGAGCACTACGCCGCGGCGAAAATGCGCCTCTTTGAAAACCAGCTCGACCGCGATGCGGCCGTCCTGAACGCGGATGATCCCGAAGTGACCAAGCGGATGCCTTCCGGCCCGCATATTTTTTGGTTCAGTCGCCAGAAGCGCGTAGCCCAAGGCTCGTTTCTGCGCGACGGCCAGATCATCTTTCGCAATGAAGGTTCTGAAGTAGTGGTCGGGCGCTGCGACGAGATTCATCTGCGCGGAGAACACAACGTCGAAAACGTACTGGCCGCCTGCGCGGCGGCGTATCTCGCGGGCGCCACGCCGGCGGCCATTGCGAGCGGGATCCAAACATTTCGCGGCGTGGAGCATCGCCTGGAATTTGTCGCCGAGGTCAACGGCGTGCAGTTTTACAACGATTCGAAGGCCACGAACGTGGATTCAGCCATCAAGGCGATCGAAGCTTTTCCCGGCCGGCTGATCGTAATCCTGGGCGGCAAGGACAAAGGCAGTCCGTACACTCGGTTGCGTGAGATGCTGCACCAGCGCGCGCGAATGGCGATTCTAATTGGCGCCGCGACCGAAAAAATTGCCGAGGATCTCGCTGACGCAGTTCCGTTAATTCGCGCGGAGACGCTCGATCGCGCCGTGCAGCTGGCGAGCGAACAAGCGCGGCCCGGAGACGTGGTTCTGCTGTCGCCGGCATGCTCCAGCTTCGATCAGTTCGAGGATTACGAGCATCGCGGTCGAACGTTCAAACAGCTTGTCGCGCAAATCGAAGATCGCTCCGCCGCGCGGAAAGGATAACAATGCCCCGCAGCCTGCAGCACGATCGCAAGTTATTCGGCGTTACCTTGACGCTGTGCCTGGTCGGCGCCGTGATGGTATTCAGCGCATCTGCCGTCACGTTGCGGCAGGAGGGTGGCCACGGCTACGCATTCCTAATTCGACAGCTTCTCTGGGTCGCGATCGGGATCGCCGGAATGTTCTGGCTGATGAACACGGACTACCGCAAGTTGCGTCAGCCGCGCGTGATTTTCACGGGACTTTCGCTGACGCTCGTCCTGCTGATCGCCGTGTACTTCCTCGACCGTTCGCACGCCACGCATCGCTGGATTCGTCTCGGCCCGCTGAGCCTGCAGCCCTCCGAGATTGCCAAGCTCTCGATAATTTTCTACCTCGCGTGGTTCCTCGATATACGGCGCGAGCCGCGCGGCGCCGGCGTCAATAATCTGCGCCAAACTCTGTTGCCCGCTGTGGGTACGGTGCTACTGGTAGTCGGCCTGGTTTACAAAGAGCCGGACATGGGCACGGCGTGTATGATTTTTTTCATCGCGGCCGTGATGCTGTTCATTGCGGGATTGTCATACCGTTACATTTGTGGCGCTCTGCTCGCTGCAATTCCGGTGATCTACATCGCGATCGCGAGCGTCCCGTATCGTCTGGAACGGGTCCAGGCGTACTTCTCGCCGGGCGCGGACCCGCAGGGTCACGGCTTTCAGCTCGCGCAATCGCTGATCGCAATTGGCTCGGGCGGCTTTACCGGCGTCGGGCTGATGGAGAGCCGCCAAAAGCTGTTCTTTTTACCGGAGGCCCATACCGATTTTATTTTTTCAGTGATTTGCGAGGAGATCGGCTTCATCGGCGCCGTGATCGTGCTCGCTCTGTTTGCCGTCTACGGCTGGCGGGGTCTCGTGGCCGCGATGAAGGCCCCGGACTCATTCGGCCGCCTGCTGGCGATTGGCATCACCGTGATGGTCGTCGGGCAGGCGCTGATTAATTTGAGCGTGGTCCTCGGCTTGGTCCCCACCAAAGGCATTCCGCTGCCGTTCATCAGTTACGGCGGATCGAGTTTGCTCGGAATGCTGCTGGCGACAGGCGTGCTCTTAAATATCAGCCAGCACGCGGACGAGACGTGAGCGCCGATGCAAAAAGCTTACTGATCGCAGGCGGCGGCACCGGCGGGCACGTTTTTCCGGCGCTGGCCGTAGCGCGGGAATGGCTCTGGCGCGGTAGCGAGTCGACCGAGCGAAGTGCAGGGGAGCGAAGTGTCGTGTTCGTAGGAACCGAGCGCGGAATGGAAGCGCGGCTTGTGCCCGCTGCCGGCATGCCGCTAGAGTTGATTCGCGTAGCGGGACTCAAAGGTATCGGCGGGATAAAGCTGGTGCGCAATGCGGCGATGGTTCCGGTAGGCTTGTGGGACTCGGAGAAAATTCTCCGCCGCCATCATTTCCACGCCGCTCTGGGGGTCGGTGGCTACGCTTCAGGCCCGATGATGCTTCTCGCCGTGATGCACAGGATTCCGAGTGTGGTCTTCGAGCCGAATGTGGAGCCGGGATTCACAAACCGGGTTCTCGCAGGCCTTGCGACGCGCATCGCCGTCGCGCATCAGGAGACCGCCGCCCGCTTCGGCCCTAAAGCAATCGTCACCGGCTGCCCGGTGCGCCCGGAGTTCTTCGCCGTGCCAAACAAAGAGCATCGCGAGCCGTTCACCATCCTCATCACCGGCGGCAGTCGCGGCGCTCTGCCCATCAACCGCACAGTCGTCGATTCGCTCGATCGGCTCGTCGCCAGAAAAAATCAGCTTTTCATCGTGCATCAGACTGGTGAACGCGACTATAATGCGGTTCGCGTGGCTTATGCGCGACGCCAATTTCACGCGGAGGTCGTCCCCTTCATCGAAAATATGGCGGAGAAATTTGCCCAGGCGGACCTGATCGTCTGCCGTTCGGGAGCAATCACTGTCGCGGAGGTATCGGCCTCCGGACGCGCCGCCATCTTTATCCCTTTCGGTGCCTCGACTGACGCGCATCAAACCAAGAACGCAAAGGCCATGCAGAGCGCGGGCGCTGCTCGGCTGATTCTGCAGGAAGAACTTACGCCCGAGCGCCTGACAACTGAAATTGTTTCCCTCCTGGACCAGCCCCGGAGAATTCAAGAGATGGAAGACCATGCGCGTGCGCTTGCCCGCCCGCGTGCGGTCGAGGACATCGTGAACGTGATCGAAGGGGTGGCCCGGGCATGAGTGTGACGTTTCGCAATTTTCAGCGCATTCACCTGGTCGGCATCGGCGGCAGCGGCATGAGCGGCATCGCCGAAGTTCTGCTGTCGGGTGGCTACGCTGTTTCGGGCTCGGATTTGAAGCCTTCACCGGTTACGCAGCGCCTAAGCAAGCTCGGCGCGCAGATTCACGAAGGCCACAAGGCTGAAAATGTTCACGGCGCGCATGTGGTGGTCGTGTCCTCCGCTGTCAGTTCAGAAAATGTCGAAGTCCTCGAAGCGCATCGCCTAAAAATTCCTGTCATACCGCGAGCCGAGATGCTCGCCGAACTGATGCGTCTGAAGCACGGCATTGCCGTCGCGGGCGCCCATGGCAAGACGACCACGACTTCGCTGATCGCTTCCGTGCTGGAGTCTGCAGGCCTCGATCCCACGTTTGTTGTCGGCGGGCGAGTGAATCATGCAGGCGCGAACGCCTCCTTGGGGCAGGGCGAATACATCGTAGTGGAAGCGGACGAGAGCGACCGGTCGTTCCTGCTCCTCGCGCCCGTGATCGCCGTGGTGACCACCATTGATCGCGAGCATCTGGACCACTACAGCTCGCTCGAGGAAATCCAGGAAACTTTCTTGCAGTTTGTGAACCGCGTGCCGTTCTATGGCTCGATCGTGCTTTGCATTGACGAACCGAACGTGCAGGCCATTCTTCCGCGCGTGACGCGCCCCGTGATTACCTACGGCACGTCGAGCCAGGCCGATCTCGTGATTGCGGACGTGAAACTCAACGGCCTTTCCAGCGATTTTCGCCTGAAATATCACGGCGAAGACCTCGGCATGTTCCGCCTGCCATCGCCTCCTGGAATTCACAACGTGCGCAACGCCGCCGCCGCCGCCGCCGTCGCGCTCGCGCTCAACGTGCCGGCCGATCTGATCCGCGCGGGACTCGAAAAGTTCCAGGGTGTGGGGCGGAGATTTGAGGTCCGGGGGCAATATTCCGGCGTCACGCTGATTGATGACTACGGCCATCACCCGGCGGAGATTCGCGCCACGCTCGAAGCGGCGCGCGGCTGCGGCTACAAGCGCCTGTTGGTGCTGTTCCAGCCGCACCGTTACTCCCGAACGCAACATCTTTGGGAAGATTTCACGCGTTCCTTCAATCAGGCCGATATTTTGGTAATGACGGACATCTACTCCGCGGGCGAAGCGCCGATCCAGGGCATTACCGGCGAGAAACTGGCCGAGGCCATCAGCACGGCGGGACACAAAAACGTGGTGTATTCGAGCACTCTGCAGGGCGGCATCGAATTCATGCTGCGCGAAGCGCGCTCAGGTGATGCCGTGCTTACCATTGGCGCTGGCAGCGTCGGGCGTGTGACCGACCAGCTCGCCATGCTGCTCGGATCGAGGGTTTCCGTTCCGCATGCGCGCGAATGACAAAGCAGCGGCGCGGTTGAAGGAGCTCGGCATCGAATTGCGGCAAGGCATATCACTTGCGGACAACACTTCGCTGGGAATCGGCGGCACGACCGACGAAATATTGCTCCGGCAATACGAAACGATTCCGCAGGTCATGCGTCTGCTGGCGGACGAGCAAATTCCGTATCGTTTTCTCGGCGGTGGCACGAACGTGCTGGTTGCTGATGGCGAGCTTGCGTGGGTCGTGCTTCATCTTCCGTCGGCGCGACCAGGGGTGCGTGTGGAAGGCAACGCCGCATACGTGGATGCCTCGGCAGATTTAGGCGGCATGGTCACTTTCTGCGCGAAGAACGATCTCGGCGGCATGGAAGGTTTGATTGGCGTTCCTGGAAGCGTGGGTGGCGCGCTCCGCATGAATGCGGGCGCCTACGGCACGCAAATAGGGCCGCACGTGCGTGAGGTGGAGCTTTATCGCGCGGCTAGCGGCAAGATCGAAACGCTGAGCGGCGCCGAAATTCGCTTCGATTATCGGCACACGTCTTTCGCTCCCGACGATGTGATGCTGCGCGTGAAGCTCGAGCTGCCGTCCAAGCCGTTCAAGGACATTCTCGCGGGCATTCGCGTTTGCAATGAAAAGCGAAGGGTGAGCCAGCCGCTGAATCAAAAGAGTGCTGGCTGCATTTTCAAGAATCCTCCCGGCGGCTCGGCGGGCCGCATGATCGATGAACTCGGATTGAAAGGCCATCGCGTGGGTGATGCCATGGTGAGCGACCGCCACGCGAATTTTTTTGTCAATGTCGCGAACGCGAGTTGCTCGGACATGCTGAAATTAATTGACGATGTCCGCGAACGCGTCCGCGTGGCGTATGGAATGGAGCTTGAGAACGAGGTAATTTTCTGGCGAAACTAAAAGTCATCGACGCGGAGACCTACCCGCAGGAAGTTCTGGCCGACGAAGAGCCGAAGTATCTCCGCCGGCAGAAGCCGGTCGAGATCAAGCGGCGAAAGTTCGGCCGGAAAGCCTGGAAGACCTACCTGCACGTGTCGATGTGGGTTGCCGCGGGGGTCGCGGGCGCGTGGGTGACCTACGATATCGGGCATTTCTTGCTGGGCTCTCCGGAAATGGAGCTCATTCACCCCGATCAGGTCGCTTTGTCGGGAAATCGCTATGTGGTTCCAGCGAGCGTGCGCGAAATATTTGCGGGCGACCGCGGGAAAAGCGTTCTTCGAATTCCGCTCGACGAGCGCCGGCGTGAGATTGAAACGCTTCCTTGGGTTGAGCAGGCTGCCGTGCGGCGCGCGCTGCCGAACAAAATCCAGATCGATATCACCGAGCGCACTCCGATCGCATTTGTGCGCGAATCGAGCGACCTGGCTCTGATCGACGCGCACGGCGTGATCCTCGATCGCCCCGTGGAAGGCGATTTTCATTTTCCAGTTGTCACGGGAATTGGCGCGGGCATGCCGCTCGCGGATCGCGAACAGCGTATGCAGCTTTTCTCGGGCTTCACGCAGCAAATTGAATCGTCGCACGCCGGGGCGATGGAGCAAGTGAGCGAAGTCGATCTCTCGGCAGAGCATGATGTGCGCGCGACGCTGACTGGACTCGACCGCAGCGACGCGGCGGATCAGATTTCTTCCGAGGCGCCCGTGGTGGTGCATTTCGGCGACAGCGATTTTGCGGAGAAATACCAGACGCTCGTCGAGGAATTCGCGCAGTGGCGCGCGAAAGCGGGGCGCATCGAGTCGGTGGATCTCAGGTTCAGCCGCGAGGCGGTTGTGAATCAGGACGCCACGGCTATGGCTCAGCAGCGTCCTATGAAGCTGGCGGCAACGCACGCGGCCAGGCGCTCGAGATAGTCCGCATTTCAAGGGCGGTCGAAAGCGTCGTTGAAAGGTACCGAGGAGCGGCAGATTTGACCAAGAAAGAACGGCATATTGTGGCGCTGGACATCGGGAGCACCAAGACATGCGCTCTCGTTGGCGAGATGGACGACGACGGCGGCGTGAAGTTCGCTGCTCTGGGCGCGGCCGAGTCAAAGGGATGGCGGAAAGGCCAGATCGTGAATCTCGATCTCGCGGTCAGCTCGATTCGGCGCGCGATTGAGGAAGCGGAAACAATTGTCGGCGTTCCGGTGGAATCAGCCGTGATTGGCGTGGCCGGGAGCCACGTCCTTGGAATCAACAGCCGCGGTGGGATCACGGTTGCCGCAAANNCCGCGATATTCAGCGCGATGATGTGCGACGCGCAATCGAAGCGGCACGCGGAGTAACGCTGCCGGAGGATCGCGAGATCCTGCACGTGCTGCCGCAGGAATTTTTCCTCGATGCGCAGGCTAATATTCGCGACGCGATCGGCATGGTTGGCCAGCGGCTTGAGGCCAACGTGCATATCGTCACGGCGTCGGGCACGGCCACGCAAAATATTGTGACGGCGGTGAACCGGGCGGGCGTGCGCGTGGACGACACCGTGCTCGAGCCGTTTGCTTCGGCCGAAGCCTGCTTGACGCAAGACGAACGCGAGCTGGGCGCTTGCCTGCTCGACATCGGCGGAGGCACAACCGAATTAATCGCATACGCGGGCGGAGTCGTACGGCACACGGCGGCGGTCCCGGTAGGCGGCGATCATTTCACGAATGACCTTGCTGTCGGACTTCGTACGCCCGTGCCCGAAGCCGAAAAAATTAAGCGCGACCATGCACAGGGGTGCCGCGAGCTTCTGACTGAAGACATTGCGATCGAGATTGCTAGCGTCGGTGACCGGCCGCCTCGAACCGTTTTCGCGCGCATGCTGGCCGATATCGTCGAGCCGCGCGCTCAAGAATTGCTTTTGCTCATTCGCGACGAACTGCGCCGCGGCGGTCTGCCTTCACAAATTCCGGCCGGCATTGTCCTGACGGGCGGCGGATCGCAGCTTCGTGGGTTGCCCGAGCTGGCCGAGCGTGTCTTCAACCTGCCGGTGCGCATCGCAGTGCCGCGAGGTCTCGCGGAAATGAGTGAAGAGGTTACCCGGCCCGAATACTCCACAGCAGTGGGGCTGGTGCTTTATGGCGCGCGCACGCGGCGCTTCGCGGGAGCGCGTCCGACCGGCTTTATGGGCAAGTTGAAAAGTATGTTTGCGGGGGCATGACCGAAATTCGAAATTCGTTATAGGGGGAGGGAGCATGACACCAAGGGAATCGAATATCAGGGTTTCTTTCACGGAAGAGCCGCAGGATGGCGCGAAGATAAAAGTGATCGGCGTGGGAGGCGGCGGATCGAACGCCGTCAACCGCATGATCCGCGCCAAAGTGGAGGGCGTCGAGTTCATCGCCGCCAACACAGATTTGCAGGCGCTGAAGCTTTCGCAGGCGCCGGTGAAGCTGCAACTCGGCGCAAAGCTGACCAAGGGACTCGGCGCCGGCGCCAATCCCGAGGTCGGGCGCAAAGCGGCGCTCGAAGACACGGACAAAATCCTCGAAGCTCTCGACGGCTCGGACATGGTGTTCGTGACGTCGGGCCTCGGCGGAGGCACGGGCAGCGGCGCTGCGCCCGTAGTGGCGAATCTCGCGAGCGAACTCGGTGCGCTCACCGTCGCGGTGGTTACGAAGCCGTTCGCGTTCGAAGGCAAACGGCGTATGCAGCAAGCTGAGCAGGCGCTCGCCGAACTGATCGGCTGCGTCGACACCGTGATCGTGATTCCCAACGAGCGGCTGATGGAGTGCGTCGAGCAGGGCACGAGCTTCTTCGAGGCGTTTCGCATCGCCGACGACATCCTGCGGCAGGCCGTGCAGGGGATTTCGGACATCATCACGATTCCCGGGATCATCAATCGCGACTTCGCCGACGTGAGAACGATTATGTCGGGCCAGGGCTACGCGGTGATGGGCACGGCCGTCGCATCCGGAACGAATCGCGCGATTGACGCTGCGAATCGCGCGATCAACAGCCCTCTGCTCGAAGACAATTGCATCAATGGTGCGCAGGGAATTCTGATTAACGTCACCGGTTCATCGACTCTCTCGCTGCACGAAATTCACGAAGCTTCGTCGATCATCCAGAAAGCGGCGCATGAGAACGCGAACATTATTTTCGGCGCCGTGCAGGACGATTCCATGAAGGAATCTGTAAAAATTACCGTGATCGCGGCAGGCTTCCGCGAAGTCGCAGGCAAGAAAACACACACGCGTCCGTCGTACCTGCCGAAAACGTGGAAGGCGGGACGCGAGCAGCCGAATCTTCCGCTCGCGCCGGAGCAGACCAACGTGGTGCAGCAGGTTGCGAGAAACGTCAGCGAGGTAATTCACGAAATGCCCGCCGACGATCTCGACGTGCCCACATTCCTCCGTCGCCAGGCGCAAAAGGCGTAATCGCTGTTTTATTTTAGCTGGGGCACGGTGCATTCAATGCAGGTGCAAACGCGCCGTGCTCCCACAATCCTTCCCGCGTGTTCGCAAACTCCGCACTCTTTCTTCACGCCTCGTTCAACGTCGTTACGTCTGGCGCAGGTCTCGGTATAGACTGCGGAAATGGACGGCACGATTCGAATTCTGCGTGACATTACCGAGAGCCTGCGAGAACACGCGCGACGCGAACCGAAGCAGGAATGCTGCGGGCTGCTCGCGGGACGCGAGGGCGAGATCACGCGCGCTTTTCCGGCGGCGAACGTGGCGAGCAATCCTGCAACCGCTTACGAAATTGCGTCGGAAGAATTGTTTCGGCTGACGCGCAAAATTCGCGCCGCGAAACTCGAGATGGTCGGGATTTATCACTCGCATCCGAACGGCGAAAACGCTCCGTCGCCGCGCGACATCGAGCGCGCTTACTATCCTGCCGCGATTTACTTTATTGTTTCGCCGTTTGGGGATGCGCCAACGCCCGTGCGCGCGTTTGCGATTCGCGACGGCCGCGCGACCGAACTCGAAATCCAAATTGCCTAGTCGTGAATTTTCAGGACTACAGCGGTGATGTCATCGTGTGGCGCGTGTCCGCCTTGGGAAAATTCCACCGCACCTTGAAAAAGATAGTCGAGGGATTCCTCCGCCGATTTGTTTCGACACTGATGCCAAATTTGTCCAAGCCTCTCCCAGCTGAAATCGTTGTCGTGACGATCGCGAATTTCATGCAGGCCATCGGTGGCAAACAGGACGGCGTCACCGGGAGAAAGTGTCGCGGAATGCTGTTCGTAGGAAGTGTCTGGGAAAAGCCCGGAAGGCAATCCGCCCTCGCCCAGCATGAAGCAACCGGATTCAGAAGCGAGCGCCGGATACGGCAGCCCGGCATTTGAAAAAGTCAGTTGGCGCGAATCGGGATCGAATACCGCATAAAGAGTGGCGGAGTACCGCCCGGTCACCGGTCGCACGAGGAGCCGCTTATTCAGGATCGCGAGGGCGGAGGCCGTCGACTCGCCGGTCTCGTGGATGCCGCGGAGCATGCCCGTCACGAGAGCGGCGTACATCGCGGCCGAGAGTCCCTTGCCCACTACGTCGCCGACGTAGAGGCCCGCGCTGCCGTTCGGCAGAGTAAAAAAATCGGCGAAGTCGCCACCCACGCCCGTGAAGGGCCAGAAGCGATAGGCGATTTCAAAAGAATTTGTTGTGAGAGGGCCGGTTGGCAACAGCGACTGTTGGATCTGCCGAGCTTCGTCATCTTCGAAGTCGCTGTACGAGCCGCTAATGTGATCAATCATCGAAGGCGCCAGAGATCAGCGGGCTCCGCGGGCGTTTGCGAGCATGGCATCGGCAGCTTCGAGTCGCCGCGCGTAGAGAGGGAACTGGGCGGCGCACGCGGCGACTTCTGCGCGCACACGCTGCTCCGTGGCCGTATCGCCCAGATGATCCAGAACCTCGCAAATCCAGCCCGCGATTTTTTCCATTTCGGGCTCGCGCATGCCACGCGTGGTGACGGCCGGAGTTCCCATGCGGATGCCGCCGGCCTTCATGGGTGGAAGCGGGTCGAATGGAATGGAATTCTTGTTGACGGTGATGCCGGCGCGATCGAGCGCGGGCTGTGCGACACTTCCGGTAAGGCCGCGGGAATTGATAGCGACGAGAAAGAGATGATTGTCGGTTCCTCCGCTGACGATGCGGAAACCGCGCCGGGCAATGGCTGCGGCAAGCGCCTGGGCGTTGGCGACGACTTGCTTTTGGTATTCGACGAAGCCCGGTTCCGCGGCTTCCTTCAAGCACACGGCCTTCGCGGCGATGATGTGCATCAGCGGGCCGCCCTGCGTGCCCGGAAACGTGATGCGGTCGAGTTCCTTCGCATACTGCGTCTTGCACAGGACCATGCCGCCGCGCGGCCCGCGCAGCGTCTTGTGCGTCGTCGT
>PKUY01000276.1:0-2502 GCA_003131705.1 Acidobacteriota bacterium
TTGCCCACCAGCGCCTCTATGTCGGCGACACTCTTCGGCGTTTCCGCGGTGATCACCTCGCAGCCGTCCGCGGTCACCAGCACATCGTCCTCGATGCGCACTCCGATATTTTCCTCGGAAATGTAGATTCCCGGCTCGACCGTCACCACCATTCCGGGTTCGAGCGGGCGCGTGCGGTCGCCGGGGTCGTGCACGTCCAGGCCGAGATGGTGACTCACGCCGTGCGGATAATATTTTCCGAGCGTCTGGCCCTCTTTGTCGTGACCGTGCGCGTTGATGTAGTCGGTGACGATTTGCTGCAGGCTGCCGGGCCCGCCAAAAAGCTTAGCGCCGGGCTTGATTGCCGCAATCGCGGCGTTTTGCGCGCCGAGGACGATGTCATAAAGTTCGCGCTGGCGCGGCGTGAACTTTCCGCTGGCCGGCAGCGTGCGCGTGATGTCGGCGGCGTAGCCTCCATATTCTCCGCCGACGTCGATCACGACGACGTCGCCAGCCTTGATCTCGTCATTCAAGCCGCTATAGTGCAGCACCGTTGAATTAAATCCCGTGCCGACGATGGGAGCGTAGGCTTCGCGCGAGCAGCCGCCCCATTCGTGAATTTCCTTCATCCGCGCGGCGATCTGATATTCGAAGAGTCCCGGACGCATCCGGCGCATCGCGTCGAATTGCGCGTCGATCGAGACGTCGATCGCCTTTTGCATCAGCGTGAGTTCGCCCTCGGATTTTACCTGGCGCATCGCGGAGAGCTGTGGCGTGACGTCTTTTAGCTTCGCGTGCGGCAAAGCGTCGCGAATCATCGCGAGCGATTTCGTCAGATGCGGATAGCCGTCTTCGTCCTTCGGCGGCAGCAGCGTGTAGAAATTGTTGTAGGTCTTGGCTAGCTTCGCGAGATCGCCTTTGAGGTTGGAGATCGGCTCGACGGTACCAAATCCGGTCTTCTCCTGCACGCCGGGATCGTCCGGGCCGATCGTGGGGCCGTCCCAAATCTCTTGCGCGGGATTGCGCGGCGGAAGGTAAAGAATTTCGAGCGGGCCCGCATCGGACGCGCTATCAGTCGCCGCTTTCTGGGCAGGCAAGTTGGGAATCAGCAGCAGGGCTGCACTTGCCTCGTCGTGCCCCGTGAGGAAATAGAAATACCGCTCTTGAAAAAAGACGGCGACCTCGGAAGCGTCCTCGTGGCCCGTGTAGCCGTAGATCACAACCGGTGCGTCGATAGCGGAGCGAAGCTTCGCTCGTCGCGCCTGATATTCCGAGCTGGCCTGCCGAAATCGTGCCTGCGCGATGCCGCAGAGGCACGCGAGTGCCAGCAGCAGGCCCAGCCTGATATAGCGGTGCGCCCGGGTCAGACTTTTCGAAGTTGTGCTATTCGATCTCATCGTGTTCGCCTGCCATGATACCGGGAAACACCGCCGACGAGGACGGGAACCGGGTGGTCCCGTCCGGAACGCCAAGCGCGTCCATCGCGAAATGTTGCGATTAGAGCCGGTCGCCGGTGATTGCTTTCAGTGAGATGAGACATGTTCTAATTCCTGGATGTTGCGATTGGGATTTGACTGTCCGTCTGACGCGGGATCGGGAGAAGCTGCAGGTTCGGCGACCGATGGTTGCTCCGCGCGATGGATGATCTGGACGGGAGGGTTGGTGGCGCGGCGCCGTTCAACGCTGAACTGAAAACCTCGGGAGCCCGCGGATGTTTGGGCCAGCGCCCAAAGATCGCTAACGATAGCACCTCCGATTGTTGATCTGGCTTAGAGGCGACATTCTTGCTTGACGTGACGCAGCGAACAGTGGCCCTACGCAGAGGTACCAAGTTAGATGCTGGAGGGTTCGGTCGAGGCGGGGGCGACTTCNNCGGAAACGGCCGACATAGGTTTGGCCGAGGGACATTACGCCGGTGTAGAGGTAGCCCCAGACGAAGAGGACGAAGAAGGGGACTGTGGCGTAGTTTTCGTTTTGAATGGCGTAAACGACGGCGGCGGCGAAGTAGAGGCCGAGCAGGACTTCGGCGAAGGGCATTAACCCTGCGCTCTTGTGATATTTCTTTTTGACCCACTCGCCGTGCTGGTTCGCTCCGGCTTCCACTTTGTATTTCGGCGTGCGCACGAATTCCGATTTTTTCCCGACGATTGCTTCGATCACCGCGACGGCGTTCTTCACGGAAAGTCCGATGCCGACGGCCATCACGAACGGCAGATACCAGAAGGTGCGCTTCCATGTTTTCGGATAAAAGGCGCGCTCGGCGGAAAGATAGAAGGATGAAATCGAGCAGGTGGAGGCCAGGAACAGCGGCAGGTCAATCACCAGCACCTGAAACCATCCCTGATAGAAGCGCACGATCATCGCGGGAAGCAGAATGATCGAGAGAAAAACCATCAGCGGATAACTGATGTTGGCGGTGAGATGGAAAAACGCCTCGGCTTTCGCGGCGAAGGGAACGTCGGCGCGGATCACCTTGGGCAGGATTTTTTTCGCCGTCTGCATCAGGCCCTTGGCCCAGCGCGC
>PKUY01000276.1:2537-5051 GCA_003131705.1 Acidobacteriota bacterium
CCGCGGTGCCGTTGAAGTTGAAAAAGAGCCCGCTGCGGAAGCGCGAGGAGTGCTCGATGGCGAAATGGCCGTCGAGCATGATGCTTTCGACTTCGGTCAGCGTGGAGTAGTTGCGGTTGACGTAGGTCCAGCGCGTTTGGACCATCGCGAGCTGCGGCTCGATGAAATACGGCACGGTGCGGCGCAGAAAATCTGCAGGCGGAATGAAGTCGGCGTCGAAAATGGCGACGAATTCTCCGGTGGCGGTTTTCAGGCCTTCCTGCAGCGCGCCGGCTTTGTAGCCTTCGCGATTGTCGCNNAGCCGGTGACGTTCGACGCAATCGCGCGCGACGGATTGGGTTTGGTCGGTCGAATCGTCGAGAACTTGAATGTCGAGCAGGTCGCGCGGGTAGTCGAAGAGCGCGCAGGTTTCGATCAGGCGCTCGATGACGTAGCGCTCGTTGTAAATCGGGAGCTGGACGGTGACTTTGGGCCAGTCGGTGATGGGCGGCGGCGGTCCGGGAACATTTTTACGATGCTTGAAATAATTGTAGACCAACTGGTAGCGGTGAATTCCGTACATCGCCAGAATCACCATCACGAAGAAATAGGGAAGCATGATGGCAAGGTCGAACACGTTGGCCTGGTAGAGGCCGCGGAAAGTGGGATCGGTCAGGCGCTGCCAGTAGGAGCTGCCCATGCCGCTCTGGGATATCCACATGGCCAGGTTGTAGGGCGGCGTCACAGAGTGCCTGCTTTCGAGTCGAGTGCGATGAGAGCCTAGACCAAACCAGTCGAGCTAAGCGATCGCGATGACCGTTCGAACCAGCCCCGCGAGCTAACTGGGCCGAGGAGTTGATTATACGGTGGCTCGGGGGCGTGTCAACGGCTGGTCACGAATCGGCCGGATTCGAAGTTTTGATGAATCGGGGCAGGGAGCAAGGCACACACTCGCCCGGATCTTCGCGGATGAGCATGGCGACAAGAATTACTCGAAGCGTTTGCGTGTGCTGCGGCGTGCAGATAAGTGTTGGGAAAAACGGAGACCGGACAAGGCGTTAACGCTTTTCCAGCAACCGGCGTAAACCCTTGCGCACTTCCTCATGATCGTCAGCGAGCAAGATTCGAATGGTGGACGTAACCAGCTGGCAATGACCGGCATCCAGGAATTTGTGATTTTGGCGGTCGAAAATGAAATAGTCGCCCCGTTCCGTCGAATCCATTTCGTGGGCGCGCGCCATTGCGGACTCCAAACTCGCACAACTCTCCAGCGAACTATTGGAATTATATGCCGACCAGGGCTGCGCCGCGACTCCGATACGAAGTCTGGTGAAATCCACTTGTCCAGTTAGCCGTTTATCAGATGGAAGGGCTTGGAAATGGCGCTCGTACACGTTAGCGGAAGTTTGGCTGAACTTAGCTCTAAATGACCGAGTGGCCGTACCGCAGTTGTTCTCCCACTGTGTTGTTTGGGACAGATTCGTTTTTGATTCGAGGATATTGTGCGTCTGGTGGAAGTCCTCCTACTCCGGAGAATCGCCATGAAAAAAAGGCCGATAACCCTCGTAGGTACAGTTCAAAAACTGATCGAACGTTCGTTGCTTAAAGAAAAGCCATATGTTCATTTGGCTTTTGCTGGCGCTGACTATCTGTATGACTCATTGCGAATTCCCAATACCCACGGATGGGAAGAAGGCAGAGATGTTGAGATAACGATTCGATTGCTATAACGGGCCGATAAGATGCCCCACCGGTAATGGATAGGCAAGTCGGTCCAGCCCATTACTCATCCGATGGTGATTTCCCTCGGACGCCAATTCTCAAATCACTTTAGAGGAGGCAACAAATGAAGCCAAGTACGAAGGATGAGATCGCAGGCAAGGTTCATGAAGTGAAGGGCAATATTAGGGAAAAAGTGGGCCATGTGACAAACGATCCTGACCTAGAAGGCGCAGGCTTGGGCGAAAAGATTGCGGGGAAAATTCAAAAGAAAATTGGCCAGATAGAAAAAATCATCGAAAAACCATGAGGCGGCGCGCTTCGCACAAACGGGTTCGCGACGACTCTTAGACTTGGGACAAGGGATCGAGCAATAACTGGAGGCACGTAATGAATCTATCAGACATACGCGCGACGCAAATAGCGTACGAGCCGTCCTGCAGAAAAGCCTAGGGCTGAGACCAAAACACTGCAGACTTCGTCCAGACACCGAATTCACCGAAATCTAGACCGAATAGCATTAAATCTCAGGCTGCTGGAGCGAAAGGAGCGGCGATTAGGTGCGATCCAGCCATGGAGATCGGGTCTAAGCGACTACCTGCTAACTCACTGGACGCGGCAACCCTGGATCAATCGGTCCGGGAGCGGGCGGAGGGGGCGGTTCAGGATCGGGCCGAGGAGCGATCGGGTCTTCTGGTCCCTTTGGAGGGATCTCCGGCTGCGGAGGCTGCGGCCCTGGTTGTTCAGGCCTTGGCGCTCTGAGATTTTTATTCTGTGAACCGTCGAATTGTTTCATGTTTTGACCTCTATAGAATT
>PKUY01000127.1 GCA_003131705.1 Acidobacteriota bacterium
GCACGTACAATTTTCCGCAGAATCGAGTGACCGATCATCGCGTCAATTTCACACTGCATCAGCTCACCGAAGCGATGGACGGAAAGCTCGGCCCGCTTGTCGATGCGCTGGTCACCCATTTTGAGTCCGAGCGGCTGAAACGGGAGCTTGGCGAGGCCTGAGGATGCGATCGGCAGTGTCGCTGCTATCGACAAACTCACGACGCACTGCCGCGGCTTTGAAAATCGGGGTTCGTACCCCACCACACATGGTTGAGCCAATCAGCATTACGAGCAAATCTGCCCCGGACGTTCGTGCCGCGCTACGTGAAGCAATGTCCCGCCTACGCACGGCGCAAGTGCCCTCTCACACGCTCGCCGCCGAATTGCTGCTCATGCACACGCTCGGTCGCGACCGAAGCTGGCTCTACACGCATCCCGAAGCCACGCTTGAAGCCGACGCAGCCAAGAAATATTTTGACCTCGTAAAGCGGCGCGCGGCTGGTGAGCCGANNATGACTCCAGCGGTCCTCATCCCTCGCCCTGAGACCGAGCACGTGGTCGAAGTTGCTCTAGCTCGATTGGGGACGCGCGGCATCAAGATCCGTCTCGACACGGGAGTTCCCAGTGCTCCGTTGCGAATCGCCGACGTGGGCACCGGTTCAGGCTGCCTGGCGGTTGCCCTGGCGTACGAATTGCCCCATGCCGAAATCTTCGCAACGGACATTTCCGCGGCGGCGCTCGATATCGCGCGCGCCAACGCCGCTCGCCATCGGGTTTCTGATCGGATCCATTTCTTCGAAACAGATTTGCTCGAGGCCGTCTCCCGCGATCCACGGATCACGAGTGCCGAGCCGTCTCTCTTCGATCTGATCGTTAGCAATCCGCCCTATGTTGCACGCAATATCGCCGGCACGCTCGCTCGCGAAGTTCGCGACCACGAGCCCTCCACTGCTCTTTTCGGCGGACCCACGGGAGTTGAAATTTATGGGCGGCTGATTGAACAGGCTGGATCGCTGCTCCGCCCCGGCGGCATCCTGGTGCTCGAACTTGGCTACGGCTCGGCGGAATACCTCCGCTCCATTGTCGCAGAGCAGCGGCGGTGGACCGATATCAGCATCACGAACGATCTTGCCGGCATTCCGCGCGTCCTCGCCGCCATCGTTGTATAGTTAGCGAAAGTCGCCCATGCCGAAGCTGGCTCATTTTCGCGCGAAGCACACCCCGGTCGATGCAGGTGTGAGCGCGGCCATCAGTGCGAGCCCTTCAATTCTCCACATCGACATGGACGCCTTTTTCGTCTCAGTCGAACTTCTGGCGCGCCCCGAGCTGAAAGGATTGCCGGTCGTTGTAGGCGGACAAAGGAATGAGCGCGGAGTCGTCACTTCGGCGAGTTACGAAGCGCGGCGCTTTGGCGTTCACTCGGCTATGCCGCTGCGAACGGCCGCCAAACTCTGCCCGCAAGCGGTGTTCCTCGACCGTCATCACGACCTCTACGGTCAGTGGAGCGATCGTATTGCGGCGATCCTCTCAAAATATTCGCCGGTCGTGGAGATGGCTTCCATTGACGAAGCCTATCTCGATTTCACCGGCACGGAACGGTTGCATGGCCCTCCGCTGGCCGCTGCGCACAAACTTCTTCGCGAGATCACGGCGATCACGGGCCTGCCTTGCTCGGGCGGACTCGGCGCCACTCGTTTAGTGGCAAAGATCGCGAGCGATCAGGCCAAACCGCGAGGCCTCGTGTGGGTTGCGCCCGGGAGTGAAGCCGCTTTTCTCGCCCCACTTGCCGCGCGAAGGATTCCGGGGATTGGCAAGGTCACCGAGGCAGCGTTGAAGAATCTGCNNTTCTGGGCATTGAAACCATCGCTCAGCTGCAGTCCCGGTCACTCGAACAGTTGGAAGAAATCTTCGGCCGTTGGGGCACCGCACTGTATGGCAAGGCGCGTGGAATAGATTCCTATGAATTTTTTGTCGATGCCGACCCAAAGTCAATTTCGCACAACCAGACTTTTGGCGAGGACACCAACGACAGCGAGCGCCTCCAAGTGACCATCAGCCATCTTTGTCAGAAGGCGTCCAAGCGTCTTCGCGATGCAGGCCTGCATGCTCGCACTGTGACCCTTACGCTCCGTCATGCGGATTTCACCACGATCACGCGAAGCCACACTCTGGCGGAGCCGTCGGATCTTGACACCGTCTTCTTGAAGACCATTCGCGAGCTTTTCTCTCACTCTTGGAATGGCAAGGTGATGCTGCGCCTGGTCGGTGTCGCCCTCTCGTCGTTTTCCGCAGGATCGAGTCAACTCGATCTCCTCGATCCTTCTCGGCGCGAAAAGCTTGAACGCCTGGTTCGCGCAACGGATCGTTTGCGCGATCGATTCGGATTTTCCAAAATTCAGCTCGGCGGCTCCCTTTCAAATCGCGATTCCGGCGATGAGTGGCCGTCATGAAGAAAGCTCGCGCGCTTGCCGAAAGCGTGTGTCGCACGCTCCGTGAAGCTGGCTATCAGGCTTTCTTCGTGGGCGGGTGTGTGCGCGACATTCTGCTAAACCGTGAACCCGTCGATTACGATGTTTCGACCGATGCAACGCCGGACCGGGTCCAGCAGCTTTTTCCGCGCAGCCTGGCTGTTGGCGCGCAGTTCGGAGTGGTGATCGTCACCGACGACTCAGATACGGAGGGTCCTGCGCAGGACAAATCGCCGCAGGTTGAGGTCGCGACGTTTCGGTCCGATTTAGGGTACTCGGATGGCCGCCATCCCGATCGCGTCGTGTACGCGAAATCCGCGGCCGAAGATGCACAGCGCCGCGATTTCACCATCAACGCCCTGATGCTCGATCCGGAAACCAATGAAGTCCTCGATTTCGTCGGAGGGCGCGACGATCTCCGCGCGGGCATCATTCGCGCCATCGGCCGCGCGGCCGATCGTTTTTCCGAAGACAAGCTGCGCATGGTTCGCGCCGTGCGCTTCGCCGCTCGCTTTCGATATGCAATTGAAGCGGCCACTCTCAGCGCCGTGGTCAAGTTTGCACCCGATATTCGGCAGGTCTCAGCGGAACGCCTTCGCGACGAACTGACANNGATTTCGCGCATGAAGGGTGTCGAACAGCCGCCTCAGTTTCATCCCGAAGGCGATGTATGGACTCACACGCTCATGATGTTGGATGGACTACCGGCGAGGTGCTCTGCGACGCTCGCGTGGGGCGTCCTGCTTCATGACGTTGGCAAGCCGCCCACGTTTACGCCCCCTTCGGGGCCGAATGGCCGAATTCGATTCGACCAGCACGTCGAGGTCGGGACTCGCATGGCGGAGGAGATCTGCCGTCGGCTGCGATTCTCGAATGACGACACTGGGCAGATTGCCGCGCTCGTCGCCAATCATCTGCGGTTCAAAGATGTGCCTCAGATGAAGCCCGCGACACTCAAGCGTTTCGTTCGTCTGGACCGGTTTGAGGAGCACCTGGAGTTGCACCGGCTCGATTGCCTCTCCAGTCATCGCCATCTCGACAACTACGATTTTGTCCGGACGTTTTTGGCGGAAACTCCTCCCGAGCAAGTCCGGCCACCGAGGTTGATTACAGGAGACGACCTCATCGGTTTGGGCCTCCGGCCCGGACGTTCGTTCCATGCAATTTTGGCGGCTGTCGAAGAAGCGCAACTGAATGGCAAGATCAGCACTAAAGAGGGCGCGCTCGAAGTCGTGCGAGATTCCCTGAAATCCAGCCCCTAAATCGTAAGTCTTTCTATATTAGTGGTTTAGGTTTTCAGGAGGAAAGTGTGTCACATCGATCTGAGCTTGCAATCAATTGCTTAGCGCAATATACTCATATTTTCTTATAGTGTCTATCGAAGAAGATTACATCTTTTTAGCTGTCACTGCATCTAACCCATTTGACGGCCGATTAGGCTGTTGCAAAGACCTGTATGGAAGTCAGTCGGGCCTGATGCCCTAGGGGGTCAAAGTGGCCAAATCATCAAGGATTGTTCCCGCGGAATTGGCGGTCCTTCCGGTGCGTGACACAGTTTTATTTCCAGGCGCAGTTATGCCGCTGCCTGTGGGCCGGGAGAGTTCTCTCGCCCTGCTCGATTCTCTCGAGGGTCCAGAGAAGCTCCTCGCCGTAGTTGCGCAGCTCGATCCCAGAATCGAGCTGCCAACTGGCACCGATCTTCACAGCGTGGGCACGCTCGCCAAGGTTCACAAAATGGTGCGGATGCCCAATGGTAACGTGGTGGCCTTTCTCGAAGGGCTCGAACGTATCCGTGTAATCGAAGTCATCGGCCTGACGCCTTTCTTGCGCGCTCGCGTGGAGTCACAACCGGATCTCGAAGACACTTCTGACGCCGAATTGACGGCACTTGAACGCAACGTCCAGGAATTGTTCAAGGAAGTGGTGGCGCGTTCGCCGCAACTTTCGGACGATCTTCAGAACGAAGCCTCAAATATCGAGTCGCCCACGCGTCTCGCTGACTTTGTCGCGTCAACCTTGCCTTCACTCAACACGATGGTCCGTCAGGAACTGCTCGAGACATTCAGCGTTCGTAAGCGTCTTGAGACCCTGAGCAACGAACTGTCGAAAGAAAAGGAAGTTCTCGAGCTCCGCAATAAGATTCACGACCAGGTGCAGGAGCAGGTGAATCAGAGCCAGCGCGAATTCCTGCTGCGCGAGCAGATGAAAGCCATTCAGAAAGAGCTCGGAGAATCCGACGACGGGCAAACCGAGATCGAGGAGCTGCGCAAGAAGGTTGAAGAGTCGGGGATGTCTCTCGAGGCCAGGAAAGAATGCGAACGCGAGATGAAGCGGCTCTCGAAGATGACTCCCGCTTCGGCCGAGTATATGGTTTCGCGGACGTACCTCGAATGGATGACCTCGCTGCCGTGGAATAAGACGTCCGGCACAGGGGAAGAGCAAATTAATATCGCCAAGGCGCAGGAGATCCTGGACGAAGATCACTACGATCTCGAAAAGGTGAAACAGCGCATCTTGGATTATTTTGCGGTGAAGAAACTGCAGCCCGGAATGAAGGGTCCGATCCTGTGCTTCGTCGGGCCGCCCGGCGTGGGCAAAACGTCGCTGGGACGCTCCATCGCACGCGCCCTGGGCCGCAAATTCGCGCGCATCTCCATGGGCGGCATGCACGACGAGGCTGAAATCCGCGGACATCGGCGCACCTACATTGGCGCGTTGCCGGGTCAGATTATTCAGGGAATTCGCCGCGCAGAAACGATGGATCCTGTGGTCATGCTCGACGAGGTGGATAAGCTGGGCCGCGATTTCCGCGGCGATCCGTCGGCGGCGTTGATGGAAGTGCTCGACCCGGAGCAGAACTCCACGTTCCGCGATCACTATCTCGATGTGCCGTTCGATCTGTCGAAGGTTCTTTTCGTGGCCACGGCGAACTATATGGATCCAATTCCCGAGGCGCTGCGTGACCGCATGGAAGTCCTCGAACTGGCCGGTTACACCGAGGAGGAGAAGATTCACATCTCGAAGCGGTTTCTCATTCCGCGTCAGACCAAGGAACACGGTCTCGTGCTGGGCGAGCAGATCGAATTCACGGACGAAGCTTTGCACGATCTGATTCACCACTACACGCGGGAAGCAGGCGTTCGCAATCTCGAACGTGAGATTGCCACGCTGGTGCGGAAGCAGGCGCGTCGAATCGCAGAAGGCAAAATGGAGAAGCTCACCATCACGCCCGACGTGATTCGCGAGTCGCTCGGCATCCAGAAATTCCGCCTCGAAAAGGAAGTGGAAGAGCGCGTCCAGAAACCCGGCGTCGCGGTCGGTTTGGTCTGGACCCCCGTCGGTGGCGATATCGTCTTCATCGAAGCCAGCAAGATGCGCGGCGGAAAGCAATTCACGATGACCGGGCATCTTGGAGAAGTGATGCAGGAGTCCATGCGCGCGGCCCTAACCTGGGTCCGTGCAAACTCCGAGCATTACGGCATCGACGCGGACTTCTTCCGTAAGCTTGACCTGCACATTCACGTGCCGTCCGGTGCCGTTCCAAAAGACGGACCATCCGCTGGCGTCGCAATGGTCACCTCTCTCGTCAGTTTGCTGACGGGCCGTCCAGTCAGGCCGCGTCTCGCAATGACCGGTGAAATTTCGCTCACCGGCGTCGTGTTGCCGGTCGGCGGGATCAAGGAAAAGGTGCTCGGGGCGAAACGCGCGGGCATCCTTGAAGTGATATTGCCGGCGGAAAACGAGCCGAATGTGAAGGAGGATCTGCCGCCGGAGATTCTGGGAGAGGTTCAGGTTCACTACGTCCGTAATGTCGAGCAGGCTCTCGAAATTGCTTTGGGCAAATTCGAGCATCCTGTGCGGCCGGTTACAGACGGCCCGCGAGGCGAAAACCGCCCGCTAGCCGGACCCGTACACTAAGAGCGCAGCTGTAGAACAAAACCGAAAGATGAATCGGAACCGAAAAGGCCTGGGCAGAAACGTCCGGCCTGGGGTTCAGCTTCAGCCGTAACAAGGAGCCGAAGCGGCGCATCTCGCCGAAGGTCTTGTTGCGTTGCAAGC
>PKUY01000253.1 GCA_003131705.1 Acidobacteriota bacterium
GTGGAAGCAGACTGGCCGGACGCGTATCGCATTAATCAATTTGTTCGGTTTGAGGGTGAAGACGAAGAAGCAGTCGATGCCCTTGCAGGCTTCCGAAGATTCCCTGCATGGATGTGGCGCAATGCGGACGTTCTCGATTTTGTCGGTTGGCTGCGCAATTACAATGAGCACCGGCATTCCAAGCGGGTAGGTTTCTACGGTTTGGACCTCTATAGCTTGCATGCCTCTATTCGTGCAGTGTTGGATTTTTTGGACAAAGTGGATCCTGAGGCGGCACGCCGTGCGCGATATCGCTACGCCTGCTTCGAAAACTTCGGCGAGGACACCCAGGCTTATGGTTATGCCGCCAGTTTCGGTCTGAGTAAGAGCTGTGAGAATGAAGTGATCGGCCAGTGGATGGAAATGCGTCGACGCGCCGCGGATTTGGCTGAGCGCGATGGCCGGGTCGCCCGGGACGCATTCTTTTTCGCGGAACAGAATGCTCGCTTGGTGAAGAATGCCGAAGAGTATTATCGCTCGATGTTTCACGAACGAGTCTCCTCCTGGAATCTCCGCGATAGCCACATGGCCGAGACGCTGGACGCATTGACACACCACCTCGGGCCTAAAGCAAAGGTCGTCATCTGGGCGCACAACTCTCATCNNAAGATGGGACAACGGGGCGAACTGAATCTCGGACAACTAATACGTCAACGATACGGAAAGGCAGCGACACTCGTCGGATTTACAACGTATACGGGCACGGTTACCGCAGCGTCGGGGTGGGAGGCTCCCGCAGAACGCAAACACGTTCGACCGGCACTACCCGGGAGTTACGAAGCGCTTTTTCACGAAACCGGAAATCGGAATTTTCTGCTTCCACTCGGCGGGAAGGAAAAAGCCACGGCTCTCTTGCGGGAGCCACGGCTGGAGCGCGCAATCGGTGTTATCTATCTTCCGGAATCGGAGCGCGCCAGTCACTATTTCCACGCCCAGCTTCCGGATCAATTCGACGTCATTCTACATTTCGATGAGACTCGTGCAGTTGAGCCTCTCGAGCGAACCGCAGCCTGGGACACTGGTGAGGTTCCCGAGACATATCCTTCGGCTTTGTAGAGCATCAGGGTGTCAGCGATACGTTCCCGCGCAATCGAAATGTCAGCTAGCATGTGAAATCGTTGAAGCCCGGCCGTGATGTTAGCTGTAGTGTGCGGGCGGCTTGGTGTGTTGGGCATAGCCTTTCAAATTATGGGGGCAAAGAGCCACACATGAGAATCCTATTGGCGATCGACAATTCCAAGTTCTCAGAGGTAGTCATACGGACAATTACCAGCCAGTTCCGGACCAAGGGAACGGAAGTCCGAGTGTTGCACGTCGTCGAGCCAATTAGCGCTTATGTCTCGGCTGACATGATTCCGCACTTCGTTCCTCACATCGCGAAGGTCGAAGAGGAGCGGCGAAAAGAAGCCAAAGAACTCGTGCAGCGCGCAACTCGACAGCTGAAAAAGGCGGGCTTTAAGACAAGTCAAATCGTGGAAGAGGGTGACCCAAAAATCAGAATCATCGACCATGCGGCTAATTGGCACGCCAGCCTGATTGTTCTGGGCTCACATGGGTGGAAGGGTTTGCGCCGGTTCTTGATGGGAAGTGTATCGGAAGCTGTCACTCGTCATGCCGGGTGTTCCGTCCAAGTCGTCCGGTCTCGGAGCACTGTGAAGCAGGCAAGCAGAAGAGCCTAAAGCCAAAGCGCGACGAGAATACCTTAGAAATGGGGACTGATGAAACGCATCGCGATAGTGACAAGCGGAGGTGATGCTCCCGGGATCAACGCTGCGGTCCGAGCGGCTGTGCGCACAGCAATTGACAAAGGATGCGAGGCTTTCGGTGTCCGTCACGGATACGAGGGGCTTGTCAGCGGCGACTTTCTTCCTTTGGGCCGCCGGGACGTAGGCGGAATTATTCAACGGGGCGGGACGATGCTTGGCAGCAAGCGGTACCCGGAATTTAAAGCCGATGAGTCGCAACAGAAGGCTATTCGGTTTCTCCGACGGCGAGAGATCGATGCCCTAATTGTCATCGGTGGTGATGGCTCGCAAGCCGGCGCTCTTTCTCTCTGGCAGAAGGGGTTTCCCGTTGTAGGGGTGGCGTCAACGATTGATAACGACCTGTACGGCACCGAAATCTCCATAGGAGCCGATACTGCGTTGAATGTTGCCCTGGAGGCGATCGACAGGATTAAAGTCACGGCTTCTTCTCACGAGCGGGCATTTCTCGTCGAAGTCATGGGCCGTAATTGCGGCTACCTCGCGCTCATATCGGGTATCGCCGGAGGAGCTGAATGCGTCGTTCTTCCTGAGGTAGCAACAAGCCCTGAAAGCTTGGCCTCTGATTTGCGTGCCGCCTACGAACGTGGAAAGACACATGCTGTCATCGTCGTTGCCGAAGGAGCCGAGTACAACGCAGAAAAGCTCACGCGCTATTTTCAGGAGCACCGCGAACGCCTCGGCTTTGAACTGCGGGTCGTGAAGCTGGGGC
>PKUY01000149.1 GCA_003131705.1 Acidobacteriota bacterium
AGCCACCGCCAGGTTGGCAACCTGTTTGACGTAAAGCTCCGCGCCATCGAAAACATGCACGAGGCGGGCATCGAAATCGTGCTGGTAACCACCATCGTCAACAACGTGAACAACGATCAGGTCGGTCCGATCGTGAAGTTCGCGATGGACAATCCTAAGAAAATTTCATTCGTCTCGTTCCAGCCGGTTTCCTTCACTGGGCGCGACGAAGACATCACCCCGGAACGCCGCATCCGCCAGCGCTACACGCTTTCGCATCNNGCCTTCCAGCCCGTCTCGTTCACCGGACGCGACGAGGAAATTACCGACGAGCGGCGCCTGAAGCAGCGCTACACGCTTTCGCATCTGGCGCAGGACGTCAGCGCGCAGGTAGGCAAAGTGGAACCGACGCGCGACTGGTTCCCCATTTCCTACATCGCCACTTTCGCGGGCTTCTCGGATTTGTCGCACGGGCCGGATTCGCAGTGGGGCTCACTCTCCTGCGGCTGCCACCCGAACTGCGGCGTCGGCACGGCTCTGATGATCAACAAGGAAACGAAAGAATGGGCTCCGGTGCCGCGCTTCCTCGACGCGCCTTCGCTCACCAGGGACGTCACCGCGATCACGGACGCCGCTCGCGGCAAGGGCTTCTCGAACTTCATGATGGCGCTCGCGCTGCTCAAGAATTACAAGCCGTTCCAGGCGCCGCCAAGCTTGAGGCTCAAAGATCTCTGGATGAAATTCGACAAGACCTGGGCGCTTTCGAAGAACGCGGACAAGAAGTACGGGAAGACAAACCCAGAGCGCACCTACGAAGACGCCATGAAGCGCCGCACCGAAGATCCATGGAACTTCCTTTTCATCGCTGGCATGTGGTTCCAGGATCTTTTCAACTACGATTTCCGCCGCACCGAAATGTGCATCATCCCCTACGCTACGCAAAAGGGCGAAATTTCCTTCTGCGCGTACAACACCGGCGTGGGCTGGCGGCAAATCATCGAAAACATGCACAAGAATGCGACCGTCGCGGAGTGGTACAAGAAGAATGGCAAGCACGAGATCTACGCCAAGAATAAGAAAGTCGCTCTCGACAATTACGAGCACTCGCTGAGGATTAACGCCGACGATGCCTCGCGCGTTCGTGAGCTCGAGCACGACATTCCCCAGACCGCGGCTGAAGAAGACCGTATCCGTCGCAAGCAGGCCTACGAAGAAGCGGCCAAGGTCCGGAGAATTTACGAAGAGCTCGTGCTGAAGAAAAAATCGGAGCCGGTCGTTCAGATCGGATCGATGGACGACATTCTGTCGGCTGTACCCGGCGCTACCGTGAAGCGTGCTGAGGCCCCGAACGGAAATGGCAACGGCGCGGCAAAGGCTAAGGAGTCCGAAGCCGCAACCGTCGCCGGCGACTAACGTATCTTCCAACCTGGCGGGTTTGAACAAAAGCCCCGGCTTCGGCCGGGGCTTTTTGTTTTTGCCAATTCGTTTTCCCGTAGAATGAAGCTATGCCGGATCGCACACGGACGCGCGAGCTTGCCGCTGAATTCATCCGCAAAGGTGACCCGCTCGGATGGTTTGAAGCCTTATACCAGGAGGCCGAAAGCGGCGACGGCACAATCCCGTGGGCCGATATGGAGCCCAACCCTCGTCTGATTGAGTACTGGAAAAAGCATCCGCTGGAGACGGCGGGGAAGACCGCGCTGGTCATCGGGAGCGGGTTCGGCGACGATGCCGAGCAGCTCGCCGCATGGGGATTTAAGACCACCGGCTTCGACATCGCGAAAACAGCCATCGACGCTACCCGCAAACGGTATCCCAAATCACACGTAGAATACGTTGTCGCGGACCTCTTCGATCCGCCCTCCGCCTGGCTGCACAATTTCGATTTCGTGCTGGAGATTTACACCGTGCAGGCTCTTCCCGCCGAATTGCGCCGCGGAGCCATCGAGAAAATCGCACAATTTGTGAAGCCAGGCGGATCGCTGCTCGTAATTGCGCGCGGCCGCGCGGAAAATGAGCCCGAAGGCCAAGGCCCGCCCTGGCCGGTCACGCGCGAGGAACTTGCAAGATTCGAGCGCGCGGGCCTTACGGAAGTTTCCTTCGAAGACTACGCCGAGCCTGAGCCGCCATGGGTCCGCCGATTTCGCGGACTGTATCGACGGCCGTAACTTCGGCACATGCTATGAGCCGCTAGCCCGTAGTTCTAGTAGAATGGTTGCAGCTTCATTCACGCGCACGAATCGAGGATGCCATGCCGATCTATGAATATCTTTGCGACGATTGCGGCGAGCACTACGAGCGCATCGTGATGAACGGAAATACAAAAATCACGTGTCCGAAATGCGCCAGCGCGAAAAGTACGATCCAGCTTTCCGTTTTCGCCGCGCCGTCAAACGGAACAAAATCTTCCGGCGGATCTTCTTCCGGTGGTTCCGCGCCATCCTCAGGCGGCGGATGCTGCGGCGGCTCGTGCGGCTGCAATTAAATTAGCGCAAGTCACCCGGCATCGGTGCGCCGCGCCACGCGCATCAAAACGAATCCTACCCAGCAATCTCGCTCCTCTGCTACGATGCGCGCTGATTTCAGCCGGAGCACGCCGAAGAGGGGGAATTCGCGTGATGCGCGCACAATCCGCAATCTTTGCGATCTTCGGGATCGCCCTGCTCAGCATCCTCTTACCTCAATTTACAGCTCGCGCATCCGCTCGAGCGCAAAGCTCTTACGCCGCGAATGATTGTGATCGCCAATGTCTTTACAGCTTCGTGGACCAATACCTGGCCGCACTTGTGGCCAAGGATCCCTCGCGCCTCCCGTGGGCGCAGATGGTCCACTTCACCGAAAACAACGTCTCGTTGCGCGTCGGCGACGGCCTCTGGGGCACCATTTCCGGCAACGGCGCCGAGGATTTCAGGGCGGCCGATCCGAGCACGGGTCAGGTCGCTTACTTCGGAGTCATCGACGAGCGCGGAACTCTGTCGTACTTTGCTCTGCGTATGAAGATTGAGGACAGAAGAATTTCCGAAGTCGAAACGCTCGTCGATCGAAAAGGTTATGGCCCGGGACCTTTCGGCGAGCCCGCCACACTCAAGCCGGTGCCCGTACTTTCGCAGGATGTTCCTCCCGTCGAAAGACGTCCTCGCGCACGGCTGATTGCGCTTGCCGACGGCTACTTCAACACCTTGCAACTGAATGACGGCCAGGTGTTCACGGAATTCGACAAGGATTGCAGCCGCCGCGAGAATGGCGTCTGGAGCGCGAACGACCCGAATCCGAACGCAGCTCCCAATAGTCTGGTCGCAGGTTACGGCAAGATTTCATGCGAAGCGGGATTCAAGCTCGGAAACTATCGCTGGGATGATCGCCTTCGCGATCGCCGCTATCCGCTCATCGATGAAGAAAAAGGCCTGGTTCTCGCCGGCACTTTCATCGATCATTCCGGAAGGCTCGAAAGATTCACCACCACGGACGGCGTCACGCACGAATCGCCCCTGAAATCGCCGCATTCGTTCTGCATGCTGGAAGTCTTCAAGATCACGGACGGCAAGATCCGCCACGCCGAAGTCGTGTTCATCACCGTCCCTTATTACATGCCGTCGCCTTGGGTAAAATACCCCGCGGACAAATAACGGTGCCGGTTGCCGGGGATTTGCACGAAAGTTTTTGAACGGAGGTTGCGCCGATGGTTGACTTTTCCAATCAGCCCACGATGAAGGGGTTTTTCGCTCCCACGCGCTTCGAAGTGGACGTGTATGACTGCGAAGTCGTCGGTAAAATTCCCACCGATATTAACGGTGCGTTCGTGCGTCTCGGCGGCGACTGGTTTTACCCTCCGAAATCCGCGGACGATTCTCCGTTCAACGTGGACGGCTACGTCAGCATGTTCCGCTTCAAGAATGGCATTGTCGATTTCAAAGGCCGCTGGGTGAAGACGCCGCGATTCCTCGCCGACCGCGCGGCTCACAAGCAGCTCTTCGGAATGTATCGCAATCCTTTGACCGACGATCCCAGCGTGAAAGATCTCGACCGCACGGTTTCGAACACCACGCCGCTCGCTTTCGCCGGAAAACTTTTCACGTTGAAGGAAGACAGCCTGCCGTATGAGATCAATTGCAACACGCTCGAAACCATCGGCCCCTGGAACTTTCATGGGAAATACAAGAGCCTCACCTTCACCGCGCACCCGAAAGTCGATCCTGTCTCCGGCGAGATGATTTGCTACGGCTACGAGGCCACCGGCCTCGAAACAAATGACGTGTTCCTATACACCATCAACAAAAAAGGCGAGGTCACGCGCGAGGTGCGTTTCAAAGTTCCCTACATCAGCATGGTGCATGACATCGGCCTCACGCAAAAGCACGTGATCATTCCCGTGTTTGGCTTCGTCACCAGCATGGAGCGCCTGAAAGAGGGAAAAGTTCACTGGGGCTGGGACAGCAAGGCGCCTTCTTACGTCGGCGTGATTCCGCGTGACGGCGACGGCAAGGACATTCGCTGGTTCAAAGGTCCGGAGCGTGCCACGGTCCACACCTTGAACACAAGGACCGAAGGCGAAAAGGTGATCCTCGAAGCGCCGATCTACGATTCCAATCCTTTTCCGTTCTTCCCGCCCATCGACGGCTCACCCTGGGATCCGCAAAAAGCGCGCGCGTTCATACGCCGCAACACGTTCAACCTTGGTTCAAACGACGATGGTTTCACCGAGGAAAAGCTTTTCCAGATGAACGTCAGCGATCTGGGCCGGGTGGACGATCGCTTTCTGTCGCTGCCGTATCGTTACGCGTTCACCGCATACGGGGACCGCGATCGTCCTTTTGACGAAGCGCGCGCAGGTAATCTGAAAGGCCGCGTGAATAACTGCTACGGCCGTTTCGATTTGGCCACCGGCAAAATGAATTCCTACTTTGCCGGCGATACGCACAGTTTGCAGGAAGTCTGTTTCATTCCGCGCACGAACAGCACCGAGGAAGGCGCGGGCTACATCATCGGCGTCGCTTCCAACTATGCCGAGATGCGTTCGGAATTAATCATCGCGGACGCGCAACATCTGGAGGACGGCGATGTCGCGCGGGTGATCCTGCCGTTCCGTGCGACTGCGCAGGTGCATGGACGATGGATGGCTGAAAATGAATTGCCTTTCGCATGAGCGCGAGATGAAACGAGCTACGAATAGCGGAATGTCCGCAATCGCCGACTCGCAGCCGACGCGCCGCAATTTTCTTGCGACTCTCGCCGCGGCCAGCGCGACAATCGGATCGCTGTCGATGTTCGGCGCTGCGGCGATTTCATCCGAGGCTGCGCCGTCCCAAGCCGCGTCGTCCAAGAATGTGAATGACACGCGTCCCTATGGCGTCGTCTCGTTCCACATGGATCAACCCTATCTCGACACGACCGGCACGGCCATTCCCTATCATCCGCCGAGTGGCGCACGTTCCGCTGCTTCCGCAGCCGACCTTAGCGAAATTGCGTTTCGCGCCGAGCACTGCTACGCATGAGCCACGGCATTGCGCCTATGCGTTTGCTGTATTCAGTTGTCAAAGATCAGTTATCAAAGAACGGGGCGGGTTTTCGTCAAGAAAACCGAAACCCCAAGAATGTTGCGATTAGAATGAATCGCGATCGTTTGTTTTGAATGGCTTAGGTGAGATTCTAACGGGATGTTGAGATTAGAAAACTGAAGAGTGGCGGCGGGCGGGAGGCGAAGTGAGGAGGCGGGATTGCGATTGGCGNNGAACACCTGACCTACATTAACGGCCGGCCCGGACGCGCGGCGGCGCACGTTGACGGCTGCTTGCTAATAAATCCCGAAAGCCGCGAACACAACTTCGACCGTAGCATTTTGCGTGCGATGTGCAACCTGTACGAAAGGACAGATTTGGGCCGAAAGAGGGCCGCACATCGGGACTTCAGCAGCCAAGGAGTCTATGTTAGAACTTCAAGTGCGGGGCTTNNTGAAGCCACGACCCACAAAGATTTTCCAGTCGTCACACAGACTCTTCAGCCGCTGAAGGGCGAGATCAAATGCCAGCAATGAGCAGAACGCAGGCGCGTGCCGAGCACGCGGCGCAAGCAGGCGAAGCCCACGCGCAGTTCAGCGAAACAATTTACGGCGTGCTCTGCGCAGGCTGCCGCAACTACATCCTCATCGATAAAACGAATTGCCCGCCCTCGTGCCGCGAGCACGAGGCCTGCCGTCAAGCCTACGCGTAGCCATGGGGCGGCGCCTTACAAAGGTGCCAAAGCTTCGAGTCAATCAAACTGGTGTCCACGCAAACTTTAACTTGAAAACGTAATGTCTGATGAATGTGAAATCGGAAATTGGGCCACTGCCT
>PKUY01000100.1 GCA_003131705.1 Acidobacteriota bacterium
CCTTGAGCGAGAACATCACCACGATGGTGAAAAGCAGTGCGATGAAGGTAATCGGGCTGATCTTTGGGATAAAGCGGGTGTGATACCACTCCTTGTCCTTCACGCGAGTGAGCACGAACCGTGTTAGGAAACCTGCGAGGAACGGAATGCCAAGATAAATGAAAACGCTCCATGCGATGTCGCGAATGGAGATGTTCACCCGGATTGCGGTCATCCCTAACCATCGCGGCAACATGGCCAGGAAGAAGTACGCATAGGCGGAGAAGAACAGAACTTGAAAAATAGAGTTGAACGCCACCAGGCCGGCAGCGTACTCACGATCGCCCCGGGCCAGGTCGTTCCATACGATTACCATGGCAATGCACCGCGCGAGGCCTATCAATATCAGTCCCGTCATGTACTCCGGCTTGTCGCGGAGAAAAAGAATTGCCAGCGTGAACATGAGCACCGGCCCGATGACCCAATTCTGAATCAGCGACAGGGCCAACACCTTGCGGTGGCTGAATACCCGTCCCATCTCTTCATACTTCACCTTGGCGAGTGGCGGATACCATCATGAGGATGAGTCCGATCGCGATCGGGATGGAGGTCGTTCCGACGCTGAAGCGATTTAGAAAGGGAACGATTCCTGGCACCAGGTAACCCGCGGCGATGCCCCCGATCATCGCCGCGAAGATCCATACCGTCAGCAATCGGTCCAGGAAAGAAAGCCGAGGAGTACTCTGCGCATTTGCCATCTTGTTTTGGCTAATTCTCCTTACCATTCCATCTGGCTTACCACGTCTCCGCCGATACGGGCGCCGCGAGCAATCTCGTCCGGCAGTTCAGACTCCACAGGAGCCTCAGTTTTCTTGGGAATCCGTCGGGCCGAGCTAGAACCTTTGGTCTTACGCTCGCATTTGATGTAATTCGCTCCGATGACCAAGACTACCGCGATCGCGAGGCCGGCATCCCACTGACTGTCGAGTACGGCCTCCATTCGCTGCGTGTGCAGGAACCCGCTTCGATCGCTTCCTTGAGCCGCTTCCGGTCCGTCCCCAGCTGTGCTTCGTTCTTGTAGGCCTCTTGGAGAAACTCGAATAACCGCTTCTTCATCTTCAGCTTCGGATCAGCGAGGCGGTAGAAGATTCGGTAGCCGTCCCGGCGGGCCAGCACAAGGCCCGAGTTCTTCAGATACGAAAGATGACGGGAAACATTTGGCTGTGTCGCCTTCAAAACATACTGGATGTCGCAGACGCACAATTCACCATGCAGCAGCAAGTTCAGAATCCGCAGCCGGTTTGTGTCAGCTAATGCCTTGAAATATTGTTCCAGTTCTTTCATGCGTCCCTTCCTCTTCATCTTTACACTGCCACTTCTGCAATTTGTCGTAGCTGCTCGCTCCCAACGGGAGCCACAATCTGCCAGGGAATCAGCGCTACGCGCTTGGCCAAAGTATCGCGCACTTCGGAAATGTAGCGTTTTTCAAGCCGCCCGCGTTCAGCCAACACAGGGTCCTTGGTATCAGTCGCGCAAAAGCTTTGATTGATCACCCAAGCATACGGAGTGATTCCCGCACGCCTTAAATCCTCTTGCAACCGTGCCGCCTCATGTACAGGCGTTGCCTCTGGCAACGTCACGATCAGAATTTTCGTGAACTCGGGGTTCCGCAGCTGAGGAAGCAATCTGCGGACGCTATCGGGAATGTAACTCAGATTGCGTGCAACATCGCGGTGATAAGCCTCTGCCGCATCCAGCAATAGAAGCGTATGGCCTGTGGGAGCCGTATCAATGACGACAAAACCTTCGTTGCCCTCATCCACACTGCGAGCAAAGGCACGAAAGACAGCGATCTCTTCTGTACAAGGAGAACGGAGGTCCTCTTCCAGGAGCGCCCGCCCCTTCTCATCGAGGTCGCGCCCTGACTCGGCCATCACTTCTTCGGTATAGGCCCGTATCTCCGCCGCAGGATCAATCCTCGCGACTTGCAAGCCGGACACATTCCCATTCAGCGTCATCTGAATGTGGGCCGCTGGGTCAGTAGTTGTCAGATGGACTTTATGACCTATTCGTGCCAGTTCCACCGCGATCGCAGCCGCCACTGTCGTTTTGCCGACGCCACCTTTCCCCATCGTCATGACGACGCCTCTTCCGGGACCGGCTATTTCAACCAACAGGTCAGCAAGTGGCGGCGGAAGCATCACCTCAGGCGAAACCTTGGCGGCTTCATTTGTGATTTGCGTTTGAGAATGACCGGAAGCCAGATGGCGAAGCGCGTTCACTCCAATCAGAGCGTTGGAAACCAACGGAACCTCATCGTGCGGAAGCAAGCACAACCCTTGCGGCATTTCAGCCAAGGCCTTCTTGCCCCTCGATTCCAGCGCGAGAGCGACGGCGTCATCTTTGCCGCTCGCGTGAAATACCCCGTTCAAGATCAATCTTTGATTCCTGACGCCGAGAGCCTCCAGTTCAGTGCGAGTGCGCTCCGCCTCGGCGAGCGCCGAGTGATCCGGGCGGCTAACAAGGAAAACTGTTGTGGTGGTTGAGTTCGAAAGCGCCTGCAGTGCATTTGAGTAGAGTTCCTTCTGAGCCTGAAGACCCGCCAGTGGGCCGAGACAAGACGTTCCGCCCATACTGGACTCGATGAATCCCGTCCACGCTGCGGGCAATTGGAGAAGTCGCAGGGTGTGGCCGGTAGGAGCCGTATCGAAGATGATGTGATCGTATTCAACCGTCNNGGTCTACGTTCATGGCGTGCAGACCGGTCATCTTGGCAACCGGAGTAGGTCGTATGCCAAGAGGTGTTTCTAGGACTTCGTCGAGATTTGAAGCAGGGTCCGTACTTACCAACAGGACTCGCTTCCCGCTTTCAGCGAGTGATACGGCTGTGGCACAGGCAATAGAAGTCTTACCGACGCCACCCTTGCCCGTGAAAAGCAGGTTTCGAGTCGGATTTTGCAGTAGGTTCATGACTCAACTGCCGCCAGATTTGCCTGGCCCGCCAATCGCCACGAGAGGCTGCTGTGCCTTTACCTGCGTGATAATCGGCCCCGGTTCGAACTTCA
>PKUY01000409.1:0-17768 GCA_003131705.1 Acidobacteriota bacterium
CCCGCCGAGGAAAACCCCGACTCGATTCCTATCGGAAGGGCCAGCCAGGGCAGCCAGTGCGAATTCTTCTGCGCAAAACCCCGATTCTGTACCTGCGGGATAAAAGTCACGCTCGACGACGCGGTAAGTAGCACCCCGAGCAAGATCACAACGACCGGGCTGCCTGCGCTGCTGCTCAACAGCCGAAGAACGTAGGTCCCGATCAGAAGTCCCGGAACCGCGCCCAGCGCCAGAAGCCACAAATAGCGCCAATGCACGTGCCGGTTCGCCAGATAGAATGGCGCCGCAATTAGCCGGAGCACGCCGGCGAACACGAACGCCGTGCCGACAGCGGAATTTGCCGTGACGCCGACGATCAGCACCAGTGCGGGGACTGTGAAGCTGCCGCCACCGATGCCGGTCAAACCAACCGCCAGTGCAATCAGAAACCCGATCAAAGCGTTCATTCGTCGGCCCGCTTCGACTCGGTGTGAATCCCGCACTCCAGTTTCGCTCCGCCCCATCGGCCGGAACGAGGATCGGCGCCAGCCGCGGGAATCGCGGTGCAAGGCTCGCAACCGATGCTGCGATAGCCGAAATCATAGAGCGGCAGAAAATCGATCTTATTCTCCGCCGTATATTTCCAAACATCTCCCCACGTCCAAGCGGCGAGCGGGCTTACTTTCAAGAGCATTTTCCCTGTCGGCAGCTCGTGGTGCTCGACAATCTTCAGATTCTTGCGCGTGGGCGATTGTTCCCTTCGCAGCCCCGTGAACCAGATATCGAATTTTTCGAGTCCCTCAAAAAGCGGTTCGACCTTTCGCAAATGGCAGCACTTGCCGGGGTCGGTGCGGTTTAGAATTCCGAACTCGCCTTCCTGTTCGGCGACGGTCTTCTTCGCAGCCAGATTCCGCACGTTCAGATTCCACAACTTTGCCATTCGGTCGCGATACGCATAGGTCTGTTTGAAGTGATATCCCGTGTCGAGAAAAAGCACGGGAATATCCGGAAGACGCTTGCGCAGCAGATCGAGCACGATCATGTCTTCCGCCTGAAAGCTGCATGTGATGCAGACGGAATCCTTTTTTGCGGGAGTAACGTTCTCTGCGATCAGACGGTCGATTACGGCGTCCGCGGAAAGTGTCTCGAATTCTTCAGCGAGCATCGGCCCTGTCATTGTTTTCCCGCCTGCGGATCGGAATACGTGTTGCGCCATTTACGCAGAACTTTCATGATCCNNGACCGCTTCTTCATCGGTATCGTCCGTGATGCGCACCGCGAAGAAAGCTTCCGGACCAAATATCGCGCGCACGACCTGCTTTTGATCGGTGCCATCGTCGAGCGGAGAAAATACCGTGATGTATCCGGAAAGGCGAAACGCCTTCGCAACCGTCACAAGTTCGTGCGAAAGAAAATCATTGGGACCTGCCAGTTGCACTTGCCAGCCTTCGTCGAACAGCCTGCGCTCCACAAGTTCCGCCACGTGAGGCCGCCCACGGAGCCACACCGCAGCGGCGGGATGCCCGAATCGGAGGATGCGCTCTTCTCTTGTGCTGTGCTGCCGTTGGGCCGCCGTCGCACGTGAGTTGCGCGCTGGTTCGATGGCACGATCGATGATTCCTGCGCCGACCGTGGCGTTCGTCAGCGGATCGATAACGATGAAGCTTCCCGTGGTCCGGTTCAATTGATACGGGTCGAAAAATAGCGGCAGCGTGGTTTTCACATCGACAGCCGCGATTTCGTTCAGTTCGAGTTTGGCAGCCGGCACGTGTTCGAGCGTGTTGATGTCCACGCGGTACCGAATCTGGTTCATGCGAGCGCGCACAGTTCTTGTAGTGTGCTTCAGGACGTAAATCTTGTGCGGATCGAGCGGCTCGGAATGCATCCACACAAGCGTGGCCTGGAATTCGGTTCCCGCGGAGGGCGGCTGGCCGTCGGCGACGAGCATGTCTCCCCGGCTTAAATCGATTTCATCATCCAGCGTAACGGTAATCGAGTCTCCCGGACCCGCCGATTCCAGTTCCTCTTCGAACGCCACTATGGACTGAACTTTCGTCTTCACGCCCGAAGGCAGCGCCATCACGCTGGTGCCGGGCCGCAGCTCGCCGGAGACGATCTGGCCCGCGAATCCGCGGAAGCTCGCATCCGGCCGAATCACGTACTGAACGGGAAACCGCAGCGGTCCCGAAGCAGTGCTGATGCTCGATGGCAGCTCTTCGAGATGTTCGAGCAGCGCCGGACCTTCGAACCACGGCATGCGCTTGCTGCGCCGCACGACATTATCGCCTTCGAGCGCGCTCACCGGCACGGCATACACGTTCTTGATCCCGATATGATCGGCGAATTCACCAAATTCGGCTGAGATTCGGTCGAACACTTCCTGAGAGAACGCCACCAGGTCCATTTTATTCACGGCAGCGATAATGTGCTGCACTCCCAGCAGATGCGCGATGTACGCATGCCGGCGAGATTGCCGCAGCACTCCCTTGGTCGCGTCCATCAGAACCACTGCGGCTTCCGCCGTCGAAGATCCTGTCGCCATGTTGCGCGTGTACTGTTCGTGACCCGGCGTGTCGGCGATAATGAACTTGCGGCGAGGAGTGGTGAAATACCGGTAGGCTACATCGATCGTGATGCCCTGTTCGCGCTCGGCGCGCAGGCCGTCCGTTAGTAGCGAGAAATCGATCAGCCCGCTCGAGCGATTGACCTTGCTCGCGCGCACGGAAGCAAGCTGATCCTCGAAAATCGATTTGCTGTCGTACAGCAATCGGCCGATCAAAGTGGACTTGCCGTCGTCCACGCTACCCGCCGTCGAAAACCGCAACAATCCCTTCGCCGGAACGAGAGTCTCCGCGCCACTCGCTGCTGCTGTTGAAACGGGCGTTGCGTTCGCCGGCTCTGGCGTCGCGGTTGACATCAAAAGTATCCTTCGCGTTTCTTGATTTCCATCGAGCCTTCTTCGTCGTGGTCGATGGCGCGGTTTTCGCGCTCGGAGCGCCGGAACGAAACCATCTCCTCGATGATTTGCGGCACCGTATCAGCGTCTGACCGGATCGCGCCCGTGCACGGCGCGCATCCCAGCGATCGCATCCTGCACTTCACCATCTGCGATTTCTCGCCGGGTAAGAGTCGCACGCCGCCCTGCAGCAGAAGCACGGATTCGCCGCGCACCACCGCTTCCCTTTCCTTCGCAAAATACAGCGGCACGATGGGAATCTTCTCGGCGTGAATGTAAAGCCAGACGTCCATCTCGGTCCAATTTGAAAGCGGAAAGACGCGAATGCTTTCGCCTTTGTGATGGCGGCTGTTGTACAGACTCCATAATTCCGGGCGTTGGTTTTTGGGATCCCATTGGCCCAGCGAATCGCGGAACGAATAGACCCGCTCTTTGGCGCGCGACTTCTCTTCGTCGCGGCGCGCTCCGCCGAACGCCGCATCGAATCCGCCTTCAGCTAACGCGTCGAGCAGCGACCGCGTCTTCAGGAAACCGCAGCACTTCTGCGTGCCGAGCGAATACGGATTCGCGCCGTCGTCGAGAGCCTTCTGGTTTTTGTGCACGATCAGCTCCGCTCCAACGTGCTTCGCATACCAGTCGCGGAATTCGATCATCTCGGGAAATTTGAAGCTGGTATCCACGTGCAACAGAGGGAACGGAATTTTGCCCGGATAAAAAGCCTTTTGCGCCAGACGCAGCATCACCGAAGAATCTTTACCGATGGAGTACATCATCACGGGCCGCGCGAATTCGGCCGCAGCTTCGCGCAGGATAAAAATGCTCTCGGCTTCGAGCATTTTGAGATGGTCGAGTTGGCTCGGCAGACCCACGCTTTCGTCCTTACCGCCTTTGCCGTACAGGTCGATCTCGAATTCAATCAGTGCCATAAAAAAACCCGCCTCCCGGACTTGCTCCGAGGGCGGGTTGAATTCAAGCTTTGTTTTTCGAACTTAGCTCATGAACCCAAGCGCCCCCGGCGACGCACACATCCGCGCAGTGTTACAACACGCACAACAAGAGTTCGGGAGCATTAAACTCATAACCCTCATAATCTACGCGCCATGGCGGCGGCTGTCAATGAGATGCACAAGTTCGCTTCACGGATTCGCCATAGTGAAGCCGTATTTCTGAAAGATAGCGCGCGCCTGGGGGCCGAAAAGAAAATTCGCGAATGCATGCGCCGAGTTGGGATTCTTCGAGCTCTTGATTGCCGCGACCGGATAAATCACCGGAGAGTGAGATTTTTCGGGAGCCTTCGCGACAACTTTCACCTTCGAGGACGACTGCGCGTCGGTTGCATACACGATGCCCGCATCGACGTTTCCCGTTTCCACGTAGGTCAGCACCTGCCGGACGTCTTTCGCCAGAACAGCCTTGGAATTCACCGCGTCGTAGATTCCCAGGTTGGTGAGCACTTCTTTGGCGTACTGCCCCGCAGGCACGGTAGCCGGTTCACCCAGCGCGACCTGCTTCACGTTTGCATGAGTGAGATCCTGAAACGAAGATATTCCCGCTGAAGAATCTTTCGGGACGATGAGCACGACTTCATTTCGCAGCAGATCTTTCCGAGTGCCTTCGAGCAACAGCCCTTTGGCGTCCAGCGCGTCCATCTGCTTGGGCGCCGCCGGCAGAAAGATATCGACGGGCGCTCCCTGCTCGATTTGTACTTCAAGAGTTCCCGACGCGCCGTAGTTGGTCGCAATGGACACGCTCGGATTCGCAGCCGTGTACAGTTGCGTTACTTCGTCGAGCGCCGGTTTCAAGCTGATCGCCGCTGAGACGGTAAGATCCGTTTTGCTTTGCGGTGGTCCGCCGGCAAAGGCAGCACCGACCACCAATAGCAGCACAAGCACAAGAGCCAGCGCGCATCGCGAAGTTCGAGTCATCAGCCAAATTCTCCTGACACCCTCGCTAGGCAATTTCCCTATCTACTGCCTGAGCGATCAAGCGAATCTCTTTCATGAGCTGCGTGAACTGATCGGGATAGAGCGACTGCACGCCGTCGGACAGCGCGCGTTCGGGGTCCGGGTGGACCTCGATAATCAGCCCGTCTGCGCCAGCAGCGACGGCTGCGCGCGCCATCGGTGCAACTTTGTCCCTGCGACCGGTGCCATGCGACGGATCGGCGACGACGGGCAAGTGTGAAAGGCTCTTGATCACGGGAATCGCCGCGATGTCCATCGTGTTGCGCAGGTACGTCTCGAACGTGCGGATGCCGCGCTCGCAGAGGATCACTTTGTAATTTCCGCCGGACATAATGTATTCAGCGCTGAGCAGCAACTCCTCGATGGTCGCAGACATTCCGCGCTTCAAAAGGACGGGCTTATCGATTTCCCCGAGGCCGCGGAGCAAATGGTAGTTCTGCATGTTTCGCGCGCCTACTTGCATCACGTCCACGTACGGCATCATGATTTCGATTTGAGAAGGGTCCATCACTTCGCTGACCACGAGCAGGCCGTTCTTATCGGCGGCATCGCGCATCAGCTTCAATCCTTCCTCGCCCAGTCCCTGAAAGCTGTAGGGTGACGACCGAGGCTTGAATGCACCGCCGCGCAGAAGTTTGGCGCCAGCTTTAGCGACCTTCGCGGCAATGTCAGCAATTTGTTCCGCGGATTCGACCGCACACGGCCCGGCCGCCACTACGACTTCCCTTCCGCCGATGGTGACGCCCTTGCCCAAATCGAGCACGGTGCCTTCGGGACGGCAACTTCGCGCGGCCAGCTTGAACGGATGCGAAATCTTCACGATCTCCTCGACGCCAGGGGCGGAGGAGAGCGCCTCGAGCTCGCTGCGATGACGGTCGCTCTTCCCGACGATTCCAATTACCGTGCGTTCCTCGCCGCGGATCACGTGCGCTTGATATCCGCATTCCTTGATCCGGGCTACGATGTGGTTGATCTGCTCTTCGCTTGCATCTCCGAACATGTTGACGATCATTTTCGAGTCCTCGTGAATTTCTATGATTTGTGCGAAATTTCCGCGCGGTCGGCTTTTTGCAATGGTTTTTGCACTGGGGGTCTCGGCGCGGCCGGGTAGGACCCCAGAATTCGCAAATCAACCACCAACTTTTCAAGCTCTGCAAGCGCGGCGGCTACTTCGGAATCGCGCCGCGACGCCTGCAGGTCCAAATAAAAACGGTATTGCCACGGCTGGCCGTGGACGGGCCGGCTCTCAATCTTCAGCAGATTCAGGTTCCGGCGCGCAAACGGCTCGAGCGCGTGATACAGAGCGCCCGGCCGGTGATCGAGTTGAAAAACCAGCGACAGCTTGTCGCCGCCTTCCGCGGAAGCGCCCGGCATGTCGGGTGACTCTGAAAGAAGCAGGAAGCGAGTGTAATTCTCGCGGTTGTCTTCCAGATGCTCACGCAGTATTACACCACCGTAAATTTCCGCGGCGCGCCGGCCCGCGATGGCAGCCCTGGTTCGGTCCCCTGCCCGGACAATTTCCCGGACGCTGCCCGCGGTATCTTCGGTCGCGATTCGTTTCAATTTCGGATGCGCGCTGAAGAACTGTTCGCACTGCGCGAGAGCGACAGGGTGCGATTCGACCACGGCGATATCGTCGAACGATCCGCCGGGCGCAACAATCAAGTTGTGCGCGATGGGAATGATCACCTCCGCGAGAATATTCAAACGGCTATCCACGAGCAGGTCAAACGACCTGTGCACGGAGCCGGCCAGACTGTTTTCAATCGGCGCAAGAATGTAATCCGAGAAACCGTCGCTGATCGCGCTAAACGCGGTATCAAAGGTTGGGCGCGGAACAAGGGTGACTTCTTCGCCCAGGAGCTTGACAGCGGCCTCCTCACTGAAGGCGCCTCGCTCCCCCTGAAATGCCACTCGCGCGTTTTTCGCGACGTTCATTTTCGTCCCGACTTCTTTCGAGTCGCGCGCGCCGGTTTACCGGAGACGTTACCGAAGCCGTGGCGCTGCTGCGTCTGAATCGATTCGTTCAGTATGACTTGGTAGATCTTGGCCACCGAATCGTCGGCGAGAGGGCCGGGATTCAGGCTCTTCATGCGGGACAAGATTTCCTGCTCGCGCGCCGGGACGCGAAGCGCGACACCCTCGCTTCCCTTCAGTCGTCCCACTTCGAGGGCCAGCTCGATGCGAAGATTCAGGAGGTGCAAAAGAGCGGTATCAATCCCGTCGATTTTGCTTCGCCAGTCGATGATCTTCATGAGCGATTCTGCCTTTCTCTATTGTCGAGTAGGACGGTTCGCGGTCCTTTGTTTTCAATAAGATAGATCACTTTTCGCTCGGCTCTCATCGTCGAGTAACCGTTGCCGCCTTTCGCTCCCAACCTCTTCCGAACATCGGTTACTAGAACTCTGTTACAAAAACTGCCAAGCGTATCTTAGCGCCCGCTTGGGCGGGTGCGGGGAAAGAATTCCTGTGGAGGTCCTGGTACCCCACATTTATCAGAGAAGAATCCAGTTCTCTCTCGAACTGCCCGCACAACAAAAAAGGCCGCGTCTCCGTCAGGAGGTCGCGGCCGGTTATCAAAACTTTGCGCGGCTTTTAGCTGCTGAATTCACCCGCGCGCGTTTCGCCGGCCCGCTCCCCNNGCGAAGGGGAAGCGGTACGTAAAGGCGAATTCTGAATGATAAGTGCGCATAGCGCGGGTTCGAATGTCCCCTCGATTCCGCTGTGCATGGAATCGAAACCCGACTATACAAAAGGGTCTGGGGTGCGTCAAGCGCCGATTTGAAATCGAAGCGTCCTCATTTGGACGTGCGAGGTGAGCTGACAGAAAAGCTCAACGCCGGCGAACCGAGGATGCGGCGACTCAAGAGCAAAAGGTTGCGCCCATAAGCAAGGTTTATGCCAGAGGCAAGAATTACAAATTGGATTTACCGAGGCTGATCAGGCCTAATGGGGTTTCAACGCTTAGCTCGCAGGCGGCTTCCTGCGACTCGATCGAGCGGTTTGCTCGCCCCGGAAAAGCGAAAGCGATTGTCGATTGGGGAACGAGACGTTACTCTATGACGCGGCAAAACAGCTCTTACGTATATGTAGTAGACATTAGGTGGGGGCCACCCGTCTAAGCGAAACTTAGACGCGTTTGCCCCGCACCTGANNGCCGCAAAAGGAATTTTCTAAAATGCAGAGCGACGCAATTAAGAAAGGGATATCACGGGCGCCGAACCGCGCGATGTTGAAAGGCACCGGGCTGACCGACGCGGACCTGGCGCGGCCGCTGGTCGCCGTCGCGAACACCTGGAGCGAAGTGACGCCGTGCAATTTTCACCTGCGCACCCTGGCAGAACACGTGAAGAAAGGAATTCGCGCCGCGGGCGGCACTCCCATCGAGTTCAACACCATCGTGATTTCCGACGGCATTACCATGGGCACGGAAGGCATGAAGGGGTCGCTCGTTTCGCGCGAAGTGGTCGCCGATTCGATCGAGCTTTTCGTCCGGTCGCACGCCTTCGACGCAGTGGTCGCCATCTGCGGATGCGACAAGACGATTCCCGNNCGGGCGCGTGCGGCGGGCAGTTTACGGCCAACACCATGGCGACGGCGATTACGTTTCTCGGAATTTCCCCGATGGGCCTAAACGAAATTCCGGCCACCGATCCGCGCAAGGCCCAAGCCGCGTTCGATTGCGGGCAGATGGTGATGCGGCTGCTGAAAGACGATATTCGTCCGCGGAAGATCATCACGGCCGCTGCACTGGAAAATGCGATTGCATCGGTGGCCGCGACGGGAGGCTCGACGAACGCTGTACTGCATTTGCTGGCGATCGCGAGCGACGCGGGTGTGCCGCTGAAGCTCGATGCTTTCGATAAAATATTCGCGAAGACTCCGATTCTCGCCGACCTCAAACCCGGCGGGCGATTCACGGCGCCGGACATGTTCACGGCGGGAGGAATGCGGTTGCTCGCGCACCGTCTGCATGAGGCTGGATTGCTGAACGATGGCCCGACCGCGTCGGGAAAAAGTTTATTCGAGGAAAGTCGCGAAGCTCCCGAAACGGAGGGGCAGGAAGTCATTCGGCCGATATCGAAGCCGATCAAAAAGGAAGGCGGCCTGGCGATTCTGCGCGGGTCGCTCGCTCCCGACGGCTGCGTAGTGAAACTTTCGGGGCACGAAAGAATTTTGCACACTGGCCCCGCGCGCGTGTTCGAGTCCGAAGAAGCCGCGTTCGAAGCCGTGCAGCGGCGAGAAATTCAAGCGGGCGACGTCGTCGTCATCCGGTACGAGGGGCCAAAGGGCGGGCCCGGGATGCGCGAAATGTTGGCCGTCACCGGCGCGCTAGTGGGGCAAGGATTGGGCGATTCGATTGCGCTGATTACCGACGGGCGCTTCAGCGGCGCGACGCACGGGCTGATGGTGGGCCACGTTGCTCCGGAAGCGGCAAATGGCGGACCGATCGCGTTCGTGCGCGACGGCGATAGGATCACGCTGGACGTTCGCGCGAGAAAGCTCGATGTCGACGCCAATCTCGAAGAACGGCGTGCGGAGTGGAAGCCGCCCGCGCCACGGTACAAGACGGGAGTGATGGCGAAATACGCAAAGCTCGTTTCATCGGCGTCCGAGGGAGCAATTACCAGCGCCGCATAATTTTGCAATTCTTTCAATTTAGTAATTCCAAGGAGAAATCACATGGCGAAGATGTTCTGGGAAAAAGATGCAAATCCGCGAGCGCTCGAAGGCAAGCGCATTGCGGTGCTGGGATACGGCAGCCAGGGGCGCGCTCACGCACTGAACTTGCGCGACAGCAAACTCAACGTGGTAGTGGGATTGCGCCGCGGTGGCGCGTCGTGGGCGCAGGCGGAGCAGGATGGATGGAAGCTGCTCTCTCCGACCGAGGCTTCCAAAGGCGCGGACGTAATCGTGATGCTCGCTCCCGACGTAGCGCAGCCGGCGATCTATAACAATGAAGTCGCGCCGAACTTGAAGGACGAGGCCATGCTGCTCTTCTCGCACGGCTTCAACATTCATTACGGGCAGATCACGCCACCGAAGAATATTGACGTGACGATGGTCGCTCCGAAGGGGCCCGGCAATCTGGTGCGGCGGCAGTTCGAAGACGGGCGCGGTGTGCCTTGCCTCCTGGCAGTGCATCAAGACGCGTCCGGCCACGCGTTCGATCGCACGCTCGCCTACGCGCACGCAATCGGCGGAACGCGGCCCGGCGTGATTCAGACCACATTCCCGGAAGAGACCGAAACAGATCTATTCGGCGAACAGGCTGTTCTCTGCGGTGGAGCACGCGAATTGATTCAGGCCGGATGGGAGACTCTCGTCGAGGCCGGATACCAGCCGGAAGCGGCTTACTTCGAATGCCTGCACGAGCTGAAACTGATCGTGGACCTGATTTACGAGGGCGGCATCGCGAAGATGCACCAGTTCATTAGCGAGACGGCAAAATACGGCGACATCACACGCGGTTCGCGCATCATCGATAAACACGTCCGCGAAAACATGAAAAAGGTTCTCGAGGAAATTCAGTCCGGCGCGTTTGCGAAGGAGTGGATCCTCGAAAACCAGGTTGGACGGCCACAGTACACGAAACTGCTCGAGCGCGACAAGAATCACCCGATTGAAAAAGTCGGGCAGGAACTGCGAAAACAGATGTCCTGGCTAAAACCGGAAGCGACAACTGCGGCGCAGGGCAAGAAATAATGGCGAGGCCCGAAGCGCCTTTCGCATCCCCATGCCCGTCGAAAGATATCTCATGACGGGCGCGGGGTAATCACATGGCGAACGCGCCCTTTCACCGCGCGGCGATCGTCGGGACGGGGCTGATTGGCGGCTCCTTCGCGCTGGCGCTGCGAAAACGTTTCCCTCACATCTCACTGGTTGGCTACGGCCGCGCGGAATCGCTCGAACGGGCTCGTGGGCGCGGAGCGATTGATGAGGGGGCAAGCGATCTTGCGGGCGCCGTCCGCGGAGCCGATCTCGTATACATTGCTCTGCCCATCGGCGCAACGATCGAAGCGCTTCCTGCGATTGCCAAGGCTGCGGAGCCGGGATCGCTCGTCACGGACGCTTGCAGCACGAAGACCGCAATTTGCCGGGCTGCGAAAGAACAATTTCGCGGCGGCGCGCATTTTCTCGGCGGCCATCCCATGGCGGGCAAAGAGCGATCGGGCGTGGAGAACGCCGATGCCGATCTGTTCCGCGGCGCGCCGTACGTCCTGATGGGTCCGGAAGAAACTGCTGGCGAGCGTGCGAAAGAGTTTACTGGCATGGTTCGCGCGATGGGCGCACATCCTGTCTGGACCGACCCGGAAACGCACGACTGGGCGGCCGGGATCGTGTCCCATCTCCCTCAGCTGCTTTCCGTGGCGCTGGCAAACGTGGTGCAGAACGAAACCGACGAGACGGGCTTGCCGCTGGCGCTCGCAGGGCAAGGTCTTTCAGATATGCTGCGGCTCGCGGGAAGTCCCTACGAAGTGTGGCGGGATATATTGCTTACGAATACGGAAAACGTTTCGCGCGCGCTCGACCGGCTCGCGCAGACGGTCGACCATCTGAGAACTCGCCTGGCAAGCAAGGACATCGAGCAGGAATTTCAAACTGCGAACGAGCTGTACAAAGCGCTCCGTAAGCAGTCCTGAGTCGTCAGAAAACTCCGTTCCATAACATCGTGTGATCGCGCACAGCTGCGAGCGTCATTGTTTTGGCGTTTGTTGACGCCCGGATGTAACCTCCCGTATTGTTACGGCCTGACCCACGTCGTACGGTGGCCGCCTTAGCCATGGGCTCCAAGGCCGTAATCAGCGCTGAACCAAAAACTTCGAAAGGAGATCTATTTTATGAAACTTCGCTGGGCTGTTGCGGTAATGATTTTGGTGGCAGGTTGGGCGTTTTCCGCATTCGCCGCGGACATCAGCGGGCAATGGACGGCAACGTTCAACACGCAAGTTGGCGAGCAGCATTACACATACACATTCAAGGTCGATGGCGAAAAACTTACGGGAACGGCAAAGTCGGACACAGCGACAACCGAAATACAGAATGGGACTATAAAAGGCGACGATGTGTCATTTGTCGAAAACCTGGACTACCAGGGCCAGAAGCTTGCGATTACCTATACGGGGAAGGTTTCCGGAGACGAAATTAAGTTCACGCGCGACGTGGCCGGGGCGGCAAAAGAGGAGTTGGTCGCAAAACGCGTGAAGTGAAATTGCGCTGGTTCGCGAGAACCGATCGCGGTCAGCGCTTGTGGGCGACTTTCGCTTCGACTTCGGCCGTGACGGCGCCGACGCCGTTACGCACTAGCGCAACAAAGGCTGAGGCCGAACGCGGAAGCGTGCGGTCGCGCCGGTAAACCAGTCCAAGCTCGCGCCAGACTTCCATGTCGGAGACGGGGATCAGCTTCACTTGGCCGGAGCGCAGTTCGTCCTGCGCGAAGCCCTCGCTGATCAGCGAAACGCCGAGTCCGGCGGCCACAAATCGCTTGATCAGGCCCACGCTGGCCAGCTCCATTGTAATTCGCAGCCGCGACCGGAAGGGCCTAAACTGCTTGTCGAGCACCTGACGCGTGAAGCCGGTCTTAGGGAAAATCAGAGGCTGCTCGGCGATGTCGCTGGTGCGCACGGTTTTGTAAGACGCCAGCGGATTGTTTGGGCTGACCATCAACATCAGGCGGTCGCGAAAAATCGAGTGGACTTTCAGGCTTGGCGACTTCACCGGCATCGTGACAATGCCGACGTCGACAGTGCCATCCTCGACCTTCTCCAGAACTTTGTGGCTGAAATTGCGGTAGATGCTGATCTGCACGCTCGGGAAACGCCGGTGATACTCGGCGAAAATATCAGGGAGCACGTACAGGCAGGTGGCCTCGTTCGCCCCGATGGCGAGCGTGCCGTGAGGAGTGCTTGACTGGTCGGCCACGGCGCGCAGGGATTCATTGCGCAGCGTAAGGAGCTTGCCTGCGTATTCGAGCAGAGTTTCGCCTGCGCCCGTCAGGCGTACAGACTTGCCCACGCGGTCGAACAGTTTCTGTCCGTATTCCTGCTCGAGCTGGCGGATTTGAGCGCTAACGGCCGGCTGCGAACGATAGAGCTTCTGGCCGGCGCGCGAAAAGCTTCCCTGCTTGGCGATCTCAAGAAAAGTGATTAGGTGGTCAAAGTCCATGAGTTGGTATCTGGATTATAGCAACCCGGGAGGCTAACCCCCCGGGTTTAAAGCAGCGAAACCGGACCCTCGGGCGACGGCACGCTACCGCGTGAGGGCGAGCCGGAGGTGATGCAAGCCTGCTTCAGGTATCTGAAGGAAACAATCCGGCTCGCCTCATCCGGTTGCGGATTCCTGCGACATAGCCGCTCACCGCGTACCGATTCGCGCCTTCTGACCAACCGAGTTCGCGAGCGAGCAGGTCCGCCACAATGGGAGCGGCGTGGATCGCTTCGCTCCAGCCGTATACNNAGTATACTTCAAGACCAATCCTGCGTGCGAGGATATCTTCGATGGAAATCGCCATCTCGAATCGGGCGCCATAGACGACTTCAGCGCGCATAGGACCCAGGCCTTCGACCAGCGGCGTCCTAAGCTCCGCGTTCTCCCTAACGAGAGCGAGCACGTCAACGGCGCGAGCGCCGTATTTCGCGGCGAGGTGTCGCGCTGTGCGTTCGGAAATGCCGAACCCACCGGCAAGTTCTCGCCAATACTCCGGCGTGTAACCACTCGAACCGGACAGAGCGTGGTGCTTCGTCGAGCACGGGCCTGCAGCGACATTCAGATACTTTTGCGCAGCATCAATCGTGTCTTCAGCCATCGCGCGATACGTAGTCCATTTTCCGCCGAGAATGCTGATTAGGCCGCTCCCAGTGTCGAGTTCAACCTCGTGATCGCGCACGAGCTTCTTGGTCTGCGCCCCCGCTCTCGAATTCGCCAGCGGCCGAGCACCGGCTGTGCCACTGACGACCTGATCGCGCGATACGGGTGACGCAAGATAACGGTTCAGGTGCCGCAGCAGGTAATCGACTTCCTCCTGCACCAAGTACAACTCATCGCCGACTCCAATTTCATCATCCGTGGTCCCTACAAGGACTCGTCCCTGATATGGAATGGCGAAAAGGACGCGGCCGTCATCCGTCTTGGGAATCAGCATCGCATCCCGGCCGGAAAATACTTCGAGCGGGAGCAGGATGTGCACGCCTTTGCTCACACGCATGCGAGGTGCGATGCCGGGCGCGGCCATTTGTCGAATGGAATCGGTGAAAGGGCCAGTCGCGTTTACGAATGCTCGCGCGCGGACCATGAGATGCCGCTTCACAGCCTGGCCGTCCCCGCCTGGCTCTCCTAGAACTTCGACCTGTGCGGCTTGCAGCTTTCCATCGGCGCTTTCTTCAAATCCCATCACTCGCGCATAGTTCAGCGCTTCTCCGCCAGCGTCGGTGAACGTGCTGACCAGCGCGAGGTTGTAACGCGCGTCGTCGAATTGGCCGTCGGTGTAGGCAACGGCTCCCACCAAGTGATCCTGGTTGAGCTCCGGCATCCGGCGGAGCGCCTCGTCGCGGGGCACGAACCTGCTAGGGGCAATACCGGCGTGGCCAGCAATCCAGTCGTAGATCTTCAAACCGATTTGAAAGTACGCAGCATCGCGCCAACGAAAACAGGGCGTCAAGAATTCCAGCGTGCCCGTGAGAAACAGCGCGTTCCGGAGCATGTACACGCGCTCGCGGAGCGCTCGCCGCACGACTTGATATTCAGCCGGGTCGACATTTCGGATGGCTTGTTCGAGATAACGGACTCCGCCGTGAACCATCTTCGTGGATGTGGAGGAAGTGGCGGAGGCAAAATCACCGGCTTCGAGCTGTACGGTCTTGAGACCCCGGAGCTGGGCATCGAGGGCGCACCCCGATCCCGTGGCGCCGCCTCCAATTACGCAGACATCGAATGATTTCGCCTCGATGCTGCGTAGTGCTTTGGCGCGGCTCTTCATTTCAATCGCATTGTAATGCAATGCGGAGATCGGGCAGCATGGGCGCGCCTCCGGGCAGCACTACGGGGAGACTGGATTGACCAAGGGCAGGTTGTAAGTCCAGAACTCGCGGTCGCGGGTCCAGCCAACGGCTTCATATAAAGATTGCGCTGCTGCGTTGGTCGCAGCGGTAGATAACGTGAGACGCGCGGCGCCCGATGCTCGGCCAAAATCCGCTGCGGCCTGAAGAAGCAACCGTCCCACGTTGCTGCGCCGGGCTGAGGGAACAACGAACAGGTCGTTTAGAATAAATATTCGTTTTGCTTGCGCGGAAGAAAAACTGGGATAGAGCTGGGTGAGTCCGACGGTCGATCCGTCGGGTTTTTGCGCTATCAATATCACCGATTGATTGTGCTGCAGCCGCTCCCGAATAAACGTGCGAGCCAGGTCCAGGTCGGCCGGTTGGCCATAAAACTGGCGATAGGCATCGAACAGTAGAACAACTTCGTCCAGATCGGCCAGCGATGCTCGGCGCACTACAATTTCAGGGATATTGCGCATTCCTACCAGCCTATCCACGATCCAGAAATCGAAGACTTCAATTCTAGCCGGTCAGCTTTTGCTCGTCACGGGTTCCGGGGGGCGGGCGCCGCGCTGCAAGGCGTTGACGCGAGTAGGGTCACGCCATTCGCGTCCTTCTCGCCGGATGAGTTCGTCAGCTTGCGCAGGTCCCCACGTGCCCGCCGCGTAGTTTGGGAAATCGCGCGGAGGCAGGGCCTTCCACACGTCGAGAATCGGCTGGACCACCGTCCAAGAAGCTTCGACCATATCGGCGCGCTGAAACAGAGTTGGATCACCCATCATGCAATCGTAAATCAGAGTTTCGTACCCGGTGGATGGAGTTGTCCCGAAATAGTCGGAGTACTGAAAATCCATGTCCACCGCGCCCAACCGCACCACTGGCCCGGGAACTTTTGCCTCAAAGCTCAAGGAAATCCCTTCGTCCGGCTGAATGTTAATCACCAACTCGTTCGGCGTTATCCGGTCGATGGAGGTCTTGCGGAAAAGAACGAGCGGCGGGCGGCGGAACCGAATCACAATCTGCGTCACGCGCTTGGACATGCGCTTGCCGGTGCGGAGATAAAATGGCACACCGGCCCAGCGNNGCGCCAATTGTCGATCTGGAGGGCCATGGCCACAAAAGTGGGCGTCTGAGAATCGGGCGCAACGTGCGGCTCGTTGCGGTACGCGGGCAGGTGCTTCCCACCGACCACTCCCTCACCGTACTGGCCGCGCACAGCGTGGTCCAAAACTTTTTCCGGGCTGAATGGCTGAATAGCGCGCAAAATTTTTGTCTGCTCGTCGTGCACAGCGTCTGCATCGAAGGAAATCGGCGGCTCCATGGCGCAGAGCGTAATCAGTTGGAAAATGTGATTGGGGACCATGTCGCGCAACGCACCGGCAGTTTCGTAATACCCACCGCGCAACTCGACGCCAAGCTCTTCGGCGACCGTGACCTGCACGTGATCCACGTAGCGGCGGTTCCACACCGGCTCGAAAATTCCATTAGCGAAGCGGAACGCCAGAATATTCTGAACGGTTTCTTTTCCGAGATAATGGTCGATTCGATAGACCTGTTTTTCGTCAAGGAATTCGCCGACGGCGTGGTTCAAAGCGATTGCTGACGGAAGGTCGTGGCCAAACGGTTTTTCGATGACCACGCGTTTCCATTTCGGTCCGTCCTGCTTGGTCAGTTCGGCCGCGCCGAGCTGTTTTACTACGACCGGGAAAAATTCCGGACTGGTGGCCAGATAAAACAAGCAATTGCCCTCGGTGTTCTGCTCTTTCTCCGCCTGGCCGAGGGTTTCCTTCAGTTTCTCGTAGGTATTGGGATCGTGGAAATCACCGGATACGTAGTAAAGACGCTTGACGAACCAGTCCCACGATTTCATGTCTACGAGTCCGCCGACGGCGAACTCGCGAATGTCCTTGGTGGCCTGCTCGCGGAAGTTGTCGGTGATGAGAGGCTCGATGGAAACACCGATGATTGCAAACTGGTCCGGGAGCAATTTCCCTTTGGCCAGGTTGTACATGGCCGGTATCAGCATCCGTTTCGTGAGGTCGCCGCCAGCCCCGAAAATCACCATCGCGCAAGGGCCCGCCGGATCACCCAGCGCTTCCTGCGTTATGTTTGCGGAATCAACCGAATCCATTAAACGGACCTCCAAAGAAAGTAGCTCATGCCATCTTAATGGAAAAAATCTGAATGCGAGGGGACCTTTGTGCGGAGATTTCTTCCGCGAGCAGGGAGTTTAGGACAGGGCTTCCTGAACCGCCTTACGAAGCGTGGCGAGTCCTGCTGCCACGTCCGCACCAAGATGAACCCTGAGAGCGCGCCGGTCGCGGTCGGCGAGCACCTGGAAGTCGCCGCGCGCCTGCGCCGCCTTCACGATTCCGAATGTGTACGTTTGGCCCGGCACGGGGATGTCCTCGGCATCGTCGCACGTGATTTGCAAGAAAACCCCGGAATTGGGGCCGCCCTTGTAGGCCTGCCCGGTGGAGTGCAGAAATCGCGGGCCGAAGCCGAGGCAGGTGGCCACGCGCTTCTTGTCGCGGACGGCGTGGCGCATGGACTGCAGACTGGCCTCGTTTGCGTCATTCATCTCGATGTAGCCGAGCAGGGCAAAATAATCAATTGCGCCAAGGAGATTGAGATGCGCGCGCAGATATCCGGTGAGCGTATTATCGCGACCCACAGATTGCTTCAGAGCCGCCGCGTTCTTTGCATCGCTAAAAAGTTTAGCGCCGTTTCCCTCGAACATCGGGGACTCAGGCGGAAGCGATCCGGATTTCTCGTACTGTTCCGTAAGCTTGCGCGTTTCGATTTTGCTGGCTTCGACATCAGGCTGGTTGA
>PKUY01000409.1:17829-25518 GCA_003131705.1 Acidobacteriota bacterium
AAGCCGATCTGCTCGCGATCCACCGGGATCAGGCCGTGGCCTTCTTTGCCCGTCGATTCAGCGACCAACTGCTCGAGCCACGCACCCAGGTCCGAAATTCCAGGCGACGTGAAGATCGTAACTTTATCGCGCCCGCTTTTTTGCAGCGTGCCGAGAATTACGCCAAGGATTACACCGGGATTTTCATTGGCAGGGACGTTGGAAGAACACGCGTGGACCATCTGGTTGGCTCGGTCGAGAAATTTCGACATGTCCAAGCCCTGAATTGCGCCGGGTACTGTTCCGAAATCAGAAAGGGCCGAATAGCGGCCGCCTATGCTGGGCAAACCGAAAAAGACGTGGCGAAAGCCGCTCGCCTCAGCGACCTTCTGCATGTTCGAGCCGGGATCGGTGATCGCTAAAAAGTGCTTACCCGCTTCGGCCGCGCCGACGGTCTGCTTCACGCGCTCAAAGAAATACTGTTTGAAAATGTTCGGCTCGAGTGTGCTGCCGGACTTGCTCGACACCACAAAAATTGTCTTCGCAAGATCGAGCTTCGCTTCAAGCGCTTTGATCTGCGCCGGAGAAGTCGAATCGAGCACTAGGAGCTCAGGATAGCCCGGAATCTTCCCGAAGGTAAGTTTCAAAACCTCGACGCACAGGCTCGAACCGCCCATCCCGAGCAGTACCATCTGCGTGAATCCAGCGGAGCGAATCTCCTCGGCAATTTTCCGGAGGCCCGAAATATTTTTGATCTGCTCTTCGGTAATCGTGAGCCAGCCGAGCCACTTGCTTTCGTCCGTGTTCGTCCAGAGAGAAGCGTCGCGCGCCCAGAGTCGCTTCGCTTTGTCGTGCGCCTTCCAGTCTTCGATGGCCGCGTTCACGGCTTGCGTAAGATTCTCCGGCAGGTTGAACGTGAACTTACCCGCGGGTGTCACGAAGTAGCCTTTTCGGCGCTTTTCTTCACGGCGGCAAGAAGCTCGTCGAAAGCATCCGCGAAAAGCTTTACGCCGTCATCAGTAAGTTGATCGGTCACCGCCTTCATGGAAATTCCAGCGCGCGCCAGATCGTGCATCGTTTTGCCCGCCGCGTCCACATTGTCTTCCAGGCTCGCGCGCGGCTTGCCGTGGTCGCGAAACGCATCGAGGGTCGCGGGCGGAATCGTGTTGACCGTATCGGGACCGATCAGCTCTTCGACGTAGAGCACGTCACTGTACCCTTTGTTCTTCGTGCCGGTGCTGGCCCAAAGGAGGCGCTGGGTCTGAGCCCCGCGCGCTGCGAGCGCCTGCCAGCGAGGGCCGCTGAAGATTTCCTTGTAGCGCTGATACGTGACCTTGGCATTCGCAATCGCGACTTTACCCTGCAAGCTCTTTAGTAAACCTGGATCGGACCCGGCCGGCGGATTCTTCAGCGTCTCCGTGATTTGCCCGTCGATCATCGTGTCGATGCGGCTCACGAAGAAACTTGCAACGCTCGCGACGCGGCTCACATCGCCTCCGCGCTCGGCAAGATCCTCCAGCCCGGCAATGTAGGCTTCGGCCACTTTTTCATACACGTCCAGTGCGAAGAGCAGCGTCACGTTGATGTTGATCCCACGACCGATAAGGTCGCGAATCGCCGGTAGTCCCTCGGGCGTGCCGGGAACTTTGATCATCGCGTTGTCGCGCGCCACGGTTTTCCAGAGGCGCCGCGCTTCGTCGATCGTCTCCTGCGTCTTGTGCGCGAGGTAGGGAGAAACTTCAAGGCTCACGTAGCCGTCGCGCCGCTTGGTCCGGTCGTAGACGGTCCGCAACGCATCGGAGGCATCCTGAATATCGCGAATGGCGATACGTTCGTAAATTCCTGTAGCGTCCAGATCTTTCTGCTTCGCCAGCTCTTCGAGCAATTGGGTGTAGTCGGAGCTTCCCGTGATCGCCTTCTCGAAGATCGCGGGATTGGAAGTCATTCCGCGAAGCCCGTCTTTGGAAATCAAACGCGCGAGTTCGCCACTCGTCAGCAAGTCGCGACGAATATAGTCCAGCCAGACGGACTGGCCAAAATGAATGAGTGCCTTGAGCGGATTCTCAGCTCCCTGCCCTTCCTGAGAAGAAACAGTCGATTTCGCGGTCAGGCTCATGATTTCCTCCAAGATTCCGACACTGAGTTTACCGCACGACGGGGCGGCGAGTGAAATTTCCTATGGGGGCTCACTTCCACAATGAATCACGTTAGATACTCGCGACCGATCCGCCGCCCACGCGAAGGTTCGAACCGGTGATGAACGATGCCTGTTCGGAAGCGAGGAAAGCTACGATGCATTCAGGACCGCAAGCGACTCATGAGGGAGGGGGGCTCGGACGGTTGCCCCCCATCCCGTATTTGCGCAGGAGTCGCCTCGGCCGGAGGGCAACATACAGAGGGGCGAGCCAAACGGGCAGGTTCATCGTCGACCAGCCGTCTTCGGAGGGGACGAAGGTAAGGCGTGCTGCATAACCCCATCCCGCAAGAGTGCCGTCCATCCCGTGCCGGCGAAATCGGAAACGCGCGGACGCATTCATCGAGGGCCAGTCGCGGCTCAGGAGTCTTTGCTCACTTCGAATGCGACGGAGTCGGACGCTCGATATTGCGTCACGCGCGCAATGATTTCAGCGGGCAACGAAGCGTCGAAAACCCTGATCGCAAGGGCGAACGCGATCGCGAAGCGATTCTACGATACCTAATGCGGGCGTCACCGTGGATTCTTCGTGCTGCTCACACTTCCGCGCAAACCCTTTGCGCGCCGGTACGAGCAGCTGCCTGCCGAACCAGGATGCGGGTGGATCTGAAATCAGTGGCTAGCAAGGGATTCGACGACAAGGATATCGCGCAACTTCGCTGCAAGAGTGGCGAGCGTGAAGGGCTTCTGAAGCAGGATCGCGTCGGCGTCAAGGATTCCTTGATGCATGACCGCCTGATCGGTGTAGCCCGTCATGTACAAAACTTTGATCTCCGGCCGAAGCGCAGTGATCCGCTCGGCCAGTTCGCACCCGCCGATTCCCGGCATCACGACGTCGGTCATCAGAAGTTGAATCGGTCCGGCGTGCATGGCCGCAACTTCCAGCGCTGTGTTGCCATCTCCGGCAACGATAACGGTGTAGCCCGTCATTTCCAAATATTCGCGCGCCAATTCGCGGACTCCCGTCTCGTCTTCTACCAGAAGGACCACTCCAGAACCGCGCGGCACTGAGCGAAGCTCGGTGTTACGATCGCGTCCACTCGCGCTGAGTTCTTCTTCGATGCGGGGAAGATAGATTTTGAATGTGGTCCCGTGGCCGACCTCGCTGTACACCCAGACGTAGCCACCGCTCTGCTTCACAACTCCATAGACAGTCGCCAAGCCGAGGCCGGTTCCCTTCCCCTTTTCCTTGGTGGTATAGAACGGTTCGAAAATGTGCGCCTGTGTTTTGGCATCCATGCCGCAACCGTTATCCGTCACCGCGAGCATTACGTATTTCCCCGGCGCCAGCACCGTGGGCGAGTGCGAGATCTCTGACTCGAAATCGATGTTGGCGGTTTCGATCATTAGCCGTCCGCCCTTCGGCATCGCGTCCCGTGCGTTGACGGCTAGATTCATGATGACTTGCTCGATCTGGCTTCGGTCGGCTTTTACCAGCCACAGGTCGGGCGCGGAACTCGTCTGAAGCTCAATGTCTTCACCGATCACGCGATGCAGCATTTTTTCCAGGTCCGCGACCACGCTGTGAACGTTCAAGACCTTCGGCGCCAGTATCTGTTTGCGGCTGAAAGCGAGGAGTTGCTGCGTGAGTGCCGCCGCGCGCTGTGCCGCCGTCTGAATCTGCTCTGCGTTTCGGCGCAAGGAGTCGCCCACGGGAAGCCGGTCGGCCAGTAAATCCGCGTAACCCTGTATCACCATCAGGAGATTGTTAAAGTCGTGAGCGATTCCACCGGCCAGGCGTCCCACCGCCTCCATTTTCTGGGCCTGTCGAAACTGCTCTTCGAGTTTCTTACGGTCGGTCACGTCAAGCGCCATACAGATAGCGCCCTGCACCTCACCCGCCACATCTCGCAGCGGTTCCACGTGGCACGCGTAGGATCCGTCCTGCCATTCAACGGGAAACGTTACAGGCTCCCCGGCGATGGCGCGCCGGTGAGCTGAAATGGGGCCAAAGCTCGGATCGGTCGTGTTGAAGTACTCCGTGAGCAGCATTCCAACAATCTGATTGGGTTTGAGTCCCAGCCGCGCCAGTCCCGCGCCGAGCGCGGACGTGAATCGAAGATTCTTGTCGACCGTCCACAGGACGGCGGGTAACTGCTCGATCAGGACGCGCAAGCGCGCTTCGCTTTCCCGCATTTTTTCTTCGGCNNGGCGCGCTTACGTTCGATGGCAAAGGCGATCTGGCCGCCTACGGAGGAAAGTAGTTCGAGGTCGCGCTCCGTATACACGTTCTCAGTCTCGTAATTCTGAACGACGAGAACCCCAATCGTTTCCGCGGGCGTCCGCAAAGGAACTCCGAGCCAGGAGGGCGATTGCGTACCCACCAGCTCGACTTCACCTTCCTTAGCGAGCTGCTCGAATTGTAGCTGGGAGATGAGCATCGCCCGGCCGCTGCGAAATACGTATGCCGAACAGCTGCGATCCAATTTCTGATCCGGCGGCGGGGGGTCGAATTGATCCACAAAGAATGGGAAATGGAACCTATCGGTCGACGGTTCGTGAAGCGCGACAAAACAGTTGTCGGCGTCAAGCACCTTCCGCAGCGCCGCATGGATCAATCGCAGGAGGTCATCGAGATTGTCCGTCACAGTGACCGCATGAATAATTTCCGTCGTAACTTGGCGTTCGAGCTCAAGACGTTTGCGTTGCGTGATGTCTTCAGCTGTGCCGTCGTGGCTGACGATCTTGCCGCTCGCGTCCCGGGTCGCTCGCACATTCAAGGAAACCCAGATTTTGGTGCCGTCTTTCCGCACCATGTGGCACTCGAATCCCTCGAGAATGCCTTTCTCCTCCAAACCCCGCTTCACCTCTTCCCGGTCCTGGGGATTCACGTAGAGTTGCGCGGCGATGTCGTGTACCTCCCGGACCATCGCTTCAGGGGACGCATACCCGGCAATGCGCGCCATGGCGGGATTCACGGTGCGAAAATGCCCATCAGGAGTCGACTCGAAGAAGCCTTCGACGGCGTTTTCGAAAATTCGCCGGTATTTTTCTTCCGCGCGCCACTGCGCTTCTTCTACGCGGCTCCGCTCGGCAATATCTTCGTACATCGCGAAAATTCCGGTTTGCTTTCCCTCGACGATCAACGGCACACCGAGGACTTGTACATCCACAACCGAGCCGTCCTTGCGCCGTCGTTTCGTCCTTTCGCGCACGATATCGCCGTTTGCTACCAGTCCCACGTTTCGGATCATTTCTTCCCGTTGTTCCGGAAGGGCGAGCAGAGATGTGAGCTCCGCCTCGCGGATCTCATTCAGGGAATAGCCGAAAAGTCGTTCGAACGCAGGGTTGCACATTTCCACCCGGCGATCTCTATCCAGTGCAACGATTGCCAGGGGGTTGTTGTCCGTCAGCGCTTTCGCGTACGCGGTCTGCGCGGCAATTTTCTCCTCAGCTTCGCGACGGGCGCTGATGTCCTGCGCGACGATGAGGACTGCTGCCTTACCGGCGAAGCGCACTCCCTGCGCCGTTACTTCCACACAGAAGACTTCACCGTTCTTGCGGCGATGCAGCCACTGGCCCAGAAAAGCAAGCGACGGCCCGTTTTTTTGAGCGATCTCGAGCAGGCGGGGGATCTCTTCGGGGGGGCGAATATCCATGATGCGCATGCCCAGGAGCTCATCGCGGGAATAACCGTATTGCTTTATGGCCGCGGCGTTTACTTCAAGGAATCGCAGGCTCTCGTTGTCGGACACGTACATTGCCAGCGGATTTGCGGAAAACAGGAGCTCGAAATTGGCGTCGGTAGGGGGTAAAGTGACGCCCGCCGGCTGAGCATCCGCCTGTCTCTGTGGCCCGGGCTTACCCTCCGCCTTCTCTGGGCGGGAAGAGACGTTTTGCTTGTGACGAAGCGAGGTTGTTCGACTCGACATGGACTTTGGGTGCACTCGCTAATTGGAGCCGGGACAGCACTCCGTGAACAACCCCATAAGTATATGTACGGGTCGATGCCGTGCCCCACAATGGTACGTTCGTACTATCGGGCCTGTTAAGTTGCCACAATCGTTCACCCTCTTAAGGCCGGAAAACTCCGTGAACTGATTGAGGCAGAGGACCTTGCGTGATTTTGAAAAGCGCAATCCTGGCAACGCAGTCGTTCGGATAATGTTCGCCAGTGTGTTTGGTACCGGGGTTCCGGTAAGATAGGCATGCGAACAGAAGAAATGATCGCGTGACCGCACGCCCATGAGCAAGATCGAAAAAGTACCGAACGAAATCAGTGCGGGCCCCGACAGCTTTCGAGAAGAGCTTAAGACCCTCGCACGCGCGGAACATGCGGACCCGTTTCGCATCCTCGGACCTCACTGGACCGACCGCCGCACTCCGCGTTCGTTGGTGATTCGGTCCTTTCGACCGGGCGCCGTCGAAGCGGGCATTATCTGGAGCGCCGATAGGACGTCCTATCCAGCGGAGCAGATCCATCCGGAAGGTGTCTTTGAGGCGGCGATTCCCTCGAGCGCACCGAATTGGGTCATGGGAGAGTCAGTCTCGCCGGCTGCCTATCGCTGGCGCTTCCGCTTTGCGGATGGAACTGAGATCGAAGAGTACGACCCTTACGCCTTTTCTCCCATACTCACCGACTACGACCTGTACCTGTCGGCCGAGGGCACCCATTATCTGAAATACGAGAAGTTGGGCGCACATGTGCGCGAAGTCGCCGGTGTCCGCGGAGTTCATTTTGGGGTATGGGCGCCCAACGCGAAGCGCGTGAGCGTCGTGGGCGATTTCAACGCCTGGGATGGCCGCGTCGACCCCATGCGCATCCGTGGTGCAAGCGGCATCTGGGAGCTCTTTTTGCCTGGGCTGGACGAAGGCGCTCTCTACAAGTTTGAGATTCTGTCACGCGTCGGAAACCATCTCGGATTGAAATCCGACCCCTATGCCTTCGCGGCCGAGTTACGTCCTAAGACCGCGTCCATCGTTTGCAACATTGACGGCTACAAATGGAAAGACTCCGGGTGGCTCGAAGCGCGAGCCGCTAGCGACTGGCTGCACTCCCCGATGTCCATCTACGAGGTTCACGCCGGCTCCTGGCGTCGCAAAGCCGACGAAGGAGATCGCTGGCTCACCTATCGCGAGTTGGCCGAGGAATTGATTCCCTACGCCAAACAAATGGGCTACACGCATGTCGAATTAATGCCCATTATGGAGCATCCGTTCGACGCTTCCTGGGGATACCAGACCGTCGGTTACTACGCGGTGACCAGCCGCTTCGGCACGCCCGCCGATTTCATGTACTTCGTTGACCGATGCCACCAGGAAGGCCTCGGCGTGATACTCGATTGGACGCCCGCGCATTTCCCGCGCGACGCTCACGGGCTGGCGTTCTTTGACGGCACTTACCTCTACGAGCACGAAGATCCCCGGCGCGGCGCACATCCCGATTGGGGCACGCTCGTTTTCAATTATGGCCGCAACGAGGCGCAAAACTTTCTGCTCTCGAATGCTCTCTTCTGGATCGACAAGTATCACATCGACGGTCTGCGCGTTGACGCCGTCGCTTCCATGCTCTATCT
>PKUY01000383.1 GCA_003131705.1 Acidobacteriota bacterium
GTGCCTTGGATGGATGTGGGCTTCGCGATCCTTTGCTCGCTCCTCCGGCACCGTAGGCCTCCTATCCAGTTCTTGTTCATCGGCTCACGTGTTTGTTCCACGCTTCTTTCAGACCTCGCCTCGCGGCTCGGCCCTTGCGCTTCACTAACCCTTCACCTCCTTCAGGTTGGGTAGGGGACTTTCACCCCCAAGTTGTCGAACATGCTCGGCACACAAAGAAAACGCCGCGGCTTAAATCCCGCGGCGTCTCCATTTCAAAAAAGTTCCAATCGGTATTTGGCGTGCCCTAGTAAATGTCGTACTGCTCCCAGTGCAGCGTCGGGTCCGCCTGGATGATCACGCTCTTCTTCGTCCAGCGCTCCAGTTCTTCAATGAGAGAAGACTCGCGCGTCTTGAGTGCCTTCCCGATTTCCGGATGCAGGCGGAGCGTGATGCTGCCCGAGCTCATATCCGGCGCCATCTTTCGCGCCTCGGTCTGAATCTCGTAGCACAGCGTGGGAATCGATTTCACCATGCCCGAGCCTGTGCAATAAGGGCACGGCTGGCACAGCGTGCGTTCCAGCGCCTGCTTGGTGCGTTTGCGGGTGATTGCCACAAGTCCGAATTCGTTGAAGCGCAGCACCTTCGACGGAGCGCGATCGGCCCGCAGCGCGTCTTCGAGCGCCGCCATCACTTTCTCGCGATTGCGCCGCTCTTCCATGTCGATGAAGTCGATCACGATGATGCCGCCCAGATCGCGCAAGCGCATCTGGCGGACGATTTCCTTCGCCGCTTCCGCGTTCGTGCGCACAATCGTGTCTTCCAGCCGGTTCGAGCCTTTCCCGACGAATTTGCCGGTGTTCACGTCAATGGCGACCAGCGCTTCCGTATGGTTGATGACGATGTAGCCGCCCGACTTCAGCCACACCTTCGGCTTCAGCCCCTTGTCGATTTCCTGCTGTATGCCGAATTCCTCGAATACCGGCATGTCTTTCGTGTACAGCTTCACCCGGTTCACCAGCCCTGGCTGGAAGCGGCTCATGAAATCGACGACCTTTGTGTACTCTTCCTCGGTATCCACCCAGATGGCGGTGTAATCGTCGCTCATGTGATCGCGCAGCATTCGCTCGACCAGATTCAGGTCGCGGTGCAGAAGCGACGGAGCCTTGCGCTGCTCGGAGCGTGCCTTGATTTCCGCCCACGTCCGCGTGAGGAATTCCACGTCCGCGCGAACTTCCTCCGGCGCCGCCGTGCCCGCCGCCGTGCGCACGATGAAGCCTCCGCCAGCGCTGCCTTTTGCGTCGTTCACAAGATGGCGCAGCCGTGCGCGCTCTTCCGCCGACGCGATTTTTCGCGACACGCCGGTGTGATCGAGTGTCGGCATATACACCAAAAAGCGCCCCGGCAAAGCGACGTGGCTGGTGATTCGAGCGCCCTTCTTGCCGAGCGGCTCTTTCGCGATCTGTACGATGATTTCCTGGCCCTGCTTCAGCATGTCGGCGATCAGTTGAGGACGCCGAGGCTGCGAACGGGGATGCCCGTGACCACTCGGACTCCGTCCATGTTGCGGACGCCGTTCGCGGTCGTCCCGACGGCCACGGTCGCGTCCGCCGCGTCGAGCGGGATGCTGCATCCGCGCGCGAAAATCATCCCGGACCCGCGCCCCGCGCTGTTGTTCGCCCTGCTGCAGTGCCGGACTCTCACCGGACATTTGCCCGACACGTTGAGCTGCGGTGATTGCTTCCGGCTCAATGGCGAGTTCATGTTCGAGCTCGTTGCCCGGTTCGACGGGCGGCGCAATCATTCCTTCCGCTTCCGCCTCTGATTCTTCCTCAACGAGCTCCCGCTCTTCTTCTTCCGTTTCTGGTCCAGTATCGGTCGAGTCAAGTTCCGCTGAAGCGGCTTCGGCTGCGTCTGCCTCGGCTGCATCTGCCTCCGCGAAGACTCGGTCCTGCGTCTCTCGCGCCGCTTCCTCGTTCTGAGCTTCGGCTACGTGCTCGGCAAGCGCGGCGATTTCGTCCTCGGTCAGCTCCGCAGTGACGCGGTCCTCATGTACGTCCTCGGCTTCGTGGAGATCGAGTTTTTCATGCTCAGACTGCGCCTCGAAATCTGGCTCGCGGTGCGACTCGCGGGTCAATTCATAGATTGCCTCGGCCCGCGGTCCAGGATGCGACTGGGAACGCGGCTCGGACTGGGACTCGGAGCTTTCGTGCAACGCAGGAAGCGCCGTTTGCGCGGACTCTGTTTTCACCGGCTCGCGGCTCTTCCACTTCGAAAGCGACTCGCCCGGCAACGGTTCAATTCCCGACGACGATGCTCGAGGATATTCTGCGCGCGCAGTCTCCCGATATTCGGGCTTGAAAGACGGCCTTGGCGCCGCGTCTTGAATTGGCTCGTGGGTTTCGACGGGAGAAATGGCTGCCGGATCCATCCTTTCCGGCGTAATCGTGCTTGGCTCAAAAGTGATTGCCGCTGCGATATCGGAAGTTCCCGTATCTGAAACTACCGTGTCTGCAGACGCGCCGAAAACAGTTTCGTCCGGCGATTTCGGCGCCACCATCTCGGCGGGAGGCTTATCCCTGTACTTCGCAAGAGATTCTCCCGGCAGGATGATCGAAACATGTCCTTCAGGCGCTGCCGAGTCCTCCGCACCGCCTTCATAGGGACGAGACGAAGCGTACTTCGATGAAGGCAGTTCGCGCCCAAATCGCTGGTCGGGTCCGCGTCCGCCGCCACTACGTCCCCCGCCGCTACCGCCGCCACCACGCCGCCCAAATCGTCCACTGCGGTTTCCGGCGCGCCGGCTAAAGTCCCGGCCGCCTTGCCGGTTGCGATTCTCGAAGCGATCGCGGTCAGGTCCGGGCCCCGCATTTCGGATCGGGGCCGGTGGATTCATCGGCCGCGCGGGCTGCATTTCGGCCAGGCCTAACGGCTGTGTGCCAAATCCATTCTGCACATCGGGCCCTTCGTGTGCAGCGTGCGTCGTATCGGACGCAAATTCGGCTTCCGCCGCCGTCTCAAACGCCGGAATCGCTCCGCCGTCTACCGAACTACTGGCGGAAGGGGACTGCGTGCCATCCGACAGCTTCGGAACCGTGTGTGCAGCGGGTGCCGCGACGTGGTCCTCCAGATCCTCTAGGCCTTCGAGGAAGTCCGTTACGTACAGGAAGGCGTCGCTATCGAGGCCNNTAACGCAAATTCCTTGTCCCTTTCAACATAATACTCACAGAGTTGACCTTCCTCCATGATGGCGACGCGCGTTTCGTGCGGGTTCGCCGAAATTACCATTTCCTTCGACATGTAAACTCCTAATGGCGCAGGGGGGTGCGGCGGCGCTTGCGTGGCGGAAAACATTTTTTTTCGCGCGCCACTGCGGGCCGGCCAGGAAAAACTTCAAATTTAGCGGACTGGTTTTCCTCACCCGATGCGTCCTTCATTCCAATTTTAATTTACTGAAGATCTAATTAGAACCGAATCGCCTATTCTGCGTTCTCGCGGAATCATTTCAATTACCTGTTCTCAAATTTTATCAGGACTCAGTTGACGAAGCGCCGCATGCGAACATTCATCACGAGTCCCAAAGCCAAAAATACGAAGGCCGTTGCCGACCCTCCGTAGCTCATTAACGGCAGTGGAATTCCGGTAACCGGCACATATCCGATGACCATCGAAGCGTTGACCAGAACGTGAAATCCTAGGATGGCGGTGACTCCCATCACGACGTACATCCCGGCACGATCTTTCGCTTTTTGCGCGTTGTCCACCAGCCGCAGAATCAGGCCCAAGTACAACAGCAAAACGATGCAAACGCCAATGAAACCTTGCTCTTCAGCCAGCGCCGCCAGAATAAAATCCGAGTATCGCACGGGCACGAAGCCCAACTGATTCTGGCTGCCCTTGCCGAATCCTTTTCCCCAGAATCCGCCCGAGCCGACGGCGATTTCAGATTGCAGAATCTGATAACCGGCGCCGCGCTGGTCCTCCTCCGGGTGAAGAAAAGTCTGAATCCGCTGCTGCTGGTACGGCTTTAGATGGCGCCGCATGTTCCAGCCGAGCGGAACCAAAAGCGTAATCAGAACCACTCCGACTGCGATGTGCTTCCACTCGATGCCCGCAAAGAACGCTCCCACCAAGGCGACGGGAACCAGCACCATCGCGGTTCCGAGATCGGGCTGCTTCAAGATCAAGCCTACGGGAATCAGAGTCAAAATGCCAATCTTGAAAAGATCCGCCAGCGTGAGGCGATCGGTATGCACTTCCGCGAAGTAACGCGCCAGCACGATGATTATAATCAACTTCATTATTTCCGATACTTGTAAATTCGCCAGGCCTCCGATTGAGATCCAGCGCTTCGCACCGAGCCTAGAGTAACCGAGAACCAGCACGACAATCAGACTTGCGACTCCAACCATGTACAGCGCGGGAGCTTGATCCAACAGCGTGTGATAGTCAATGCGGGAAATCAGAAACATTCCGGCGATGCCGATTGCGATCCAGGTCAGCTGCTTCCATTGCATGCCGGCCATGCCGCTTGCATGCGTGGAAGAATAAATCTCGAGCACACCAATCGTGCTAATCGCGCCGACAATCGCGAGAAGAGTCCAATCGAAATCCTGCACGCGCGGGCGATTTTTCATGGACGTTCGGGCCCGGAAGGTTGAGCGGGCGAGTGAGCCACGCCTGGCGGCGAAATATTTTCAGCCGTCGCGGGTTGCGGGAAGCGTCCGTTTCGTTTTTCGTAGAATGCTTTCACGATGTCGCGAACAACGGGTCCTGCCGTTGTACCACCGTGTTCGGTGGAGCCTTGAACGACCGCGGCAACAACAATTTCAGGATTGCGGCGAGGCTCGTAGCCGACAAACCAACCGTTGGTGAGTTTGCCTGCTCTTCCACCGATGCGAGTTCCCGCTTCATAGCTCATCAATTGAGCGGTACCCGATTTGCCAGAAAACTCAATATTCTGGAGCCTCAGAGCATACCCCGTGCCACCGGGTTCATTCATGACATCGTACATTCCCTGGGTAACTTGGTCGACGGTGTCGTCGGCGAGCGGGAAACGGTCAATTTTCGGATCCGTGAGATTCTTGAAGAGATGCGGTTGAACCAGATTTCCGCCGCTTGCGACGGCCGCAATCGTGCGAGCTAGTTGAATCGGAGTGACGGTGACGGCTCCTTGGCCGATGGACACGGAAATGGTTTCGCCCGCGTACCACTTGTGATGGTAGACACGCTGTACCCATTCTTCAGACGGCATATTTCCGGGTTCTTCGCTGGGGAGGTCGACTCCTGTGCGGCGTCCCAGCCCCAAGCCGCTGCCGTAAAACGAAATTCGATCGATCCCCATTTTTTGCCCGATGGTATAGAAGAAAACATCGCACGAATGCACGATCGCGCTGTGAAGATCAACCGAACCGTGACCTTTGGGCTGCCAGCAGTGAAATTCGCGGCCATAAAATTCGGCGTGCCCTGGGCAGTAAGCCGTGAAATTCGCAGGAAGAGCTTTGGATTCAAGCATTGCCGTGCTCATAACAATCTTGAAGACAGAGCCGGGAGCGAGTTGCGCCTGGATGGCGCGATTCAGGAGGGGCGTTTGTGAGTCGGTGTTGAGCGTCGCCCACTCTTTCGCGGGAATTCGGACTGCGAAATCATTGGGGTCAAATGTTGGACGGCTCACCATGGCGAGAATTTCGCCAGTGCGGCCATCCATGGCGACGACGGCGCCTTCTTTGTCCGCCATGTCCGTTTCGGCGATTTGCTGCAAATCCTCATCAATCGTCAATTGGATGGGCTTGCCGGGAATTGCTTCGACGTTGTCAAGCGTGCGCATGACCTTGCCGACGCTGTTCACGACGACGCGCCGCATGCCGTCGGTGCCGACAATCTGGTCGTTGTATTCTTTCTCGAGTCCGGCTTTGCCGACGATGTCTCCAGGGCGGTAGCGGTCGGGATTTTTTTCCATATCGGACGGCGAAACCTCACCGACATACCCAATCGTATTTGCGAGCATTTGCTCGTGCGGATAACGGCGCCGCTGGACCATGATCAAATCGAGGACGGGAAGATCGGCGCGATGCGATTCGACGAAGGCGATATCCGCCTCGCTCGCGGCTGGCTTAATGATGACGGGGAGGAATTTGGGCTCGCCCCGGGCCGCATCGAGCTGCTGCTGCAAATCTTCGTGGGCAATTCCGAGACCGTCTTCGATCTGCGGAAGGCTTCTCTCGAGCAGTTTGGGATTATCGCGGAGCAGCAGAATGCTGAAAGAAGGGTAGCTATCGACGAGCACGCGTCCTTCGCGATCGAGCATGGCTCCGCGCGGAGCGATAATAGCAATGGAGCGGATCCCGTTGCGATCGGCGAGATCGGAAAAATGCCCCGATTGGACCACTTGCAACTTCCAGAATCCGATCAGCAGCAACACGACGAAAGCCGCTGAGAGATAGGAAAACAGAGCCAATCTGCCTTGCGGTACCCTCTGATCGTTAACGTTCCACGAAGGCAACGAAACTCCTGCGCGGCGGGTCGTATATGGGACCGAATGCGCGCTACGGTCAAATTCCTATTAATGTCGTTACGAGATACGGCCTCTTCAAATTATCACCCGGGGCTTAGACCCGCAAGCTGCCTATGTCCTTTCGGTCAATGCAGGGGGAGCAGTTCGCGGGGATGGCTCACCAGGGAAACTTGGAGTCCCGACCCGGCCCAATCCCGGCGAGGGTAAGAAAATCCCGAACGTCTAACAACGAAACGCGACCTTCTGATGAACCAACCGGCCAAAGTGTTCCTAAGTCCCGATAACGCGCAAACCGGTTATCTGCCAGCAATTAACCAAGCAATGAGCCGGGAGAACCAGAGCCGGGTAACCGGTCAGTCGAAGCTATACTCATTAATGGGCAACACCGGATTGATGAACGAGCACGGATTGAGCGAGTCGAATGAACACCGATAAAAAGGGACCGGCGGCGAACCAGTCGCCTAACAAAACAGCGCATCTACGCATATATACGGGTGTGCGCGACGGACGCGAAAAACAAAAGAAAACACTCTTGACACCGGCGACCTCGTTAGTGATGACCCACTACCGAAAACCAGCGCAGGGATGGGCTCGGGTGGAATCAGAGAAACGAGCGCACCGGATCCTTGCCGTCCCAGCCGATGGTGGCACGGTAGAAACGGCTGAAGATAGGGTCAAATGCGGCACCCAGTTCAATGAACTCAACCATGCCAGGCAGATGCGCGGTTGTGTCCATGTAGGCGACGCGGCCTCCGCTGGGCACGCGAGCGAAAAAAGCCAGCTCATAACCCCTGGCGCGACATTGCTCAACGTCGCGGTCGAAGTTCGATGTGGCGACACCCCAGTGGTGGAATCCGTAGCCGCGCTTCTCGATCGTCTCCCGATAGACGGACGGCGCGTCATTGTACTGCTGGATGAGCTCGATCATCATGTGGCCGGCGAAGCTCATGGCGATGGCGGAGTCGGCGTCCGAGGGTTGGCCGCGATATCTGGCGTCTTCGCCCTTGAAATGCTCCACCACGAACCACGGCCCGACCTTTAGATCCCTGACCCAGTGGTCGATGGCTTCGCGGATGTTTTTCACGACATATGCCGACTGGATAATGCCGTCGTCCGGCTGGCCGAAAATCACGAGACTCATTCGCGCACCTCATTCGAGAAATTTTCCCGTAGCTGAAGCCGAACGCAGCCGAACCCATGCGAGCTCGGCGAGGCCAGCGTCGTGAGTATAGTGTGACCCGGCCAAGCTTCAACACATAGTCCAGAATTTCCGATTTAGACCTCTGATTTGTG